>JAUYPI010000006.1 GCA_030697645.1 bacterium
CATTTCTTGCAGACCCACTTTAGTTTTTTATTGGTCCCCGCGACCACCTGATCGGCTGGTAGCTCGTTATCATCAGCGTACTCGGCAACCAGATGCGGATGGGTATGCGCAAGAGAGTTCGATTTGTCGGGCTTGATAACGCGGTTGGCGCAGACGGGGCAACCACGACCTCGAACTCGATCAGCTCCTGTCGCTTCCCACCGGTGTCCGCACGACCGGCAGACCCATTTGAGTTTTGTTTTTGTTCCTGTTATCACCTCGTCGGCGGGCAACTCATTATCGTCAGTATACTCAGCGGCAAGGTCGGGTCGAACAAACGCCAAAGAGTTTGATTTGTCAGGTTTGACCGCTAGATTCGCACAAGCGCGACATCCAGTAGCCCCCACCGCTCTGCTTGCCCCTGTCGTTTCCCACGGATACCCGCATTTCTTACACACCCACTTGAGCATTTTGTTCGTTCCAGCAACTACTTGGTTCGCCAGCAGCTCATTATTCTCCGCATACTCCGCCAGCAGATGTGGAAAGTCAGCGATCGTCTTGCGGAGGCCGAGGAAGAGATCCAATTCGAGTATCGTCGTGCAGGTTCCGACTACATGTTCGACAAACGCGTCATAGTGTTTGAGACCGTCGTCGTTCTCCTTTTGCTCTATGAATTTCTGCCAAAGCAGAGTGAGATGCGGTGCGATTTGCTCGGGTTTGAGAGAGGGCTGTTGACCAATAATAATCGTCGGCATGTGATGCCCCTTTCTTTTGTTATGAGAAGACCGATTTCTGCTTAGCTTGTATCATAAAATATCCGATTCCGCAAAGGGAAAGGCGACGTTAGAGCGTCGCCTTTGGTTAGGGTGCGATTGCCTTGTTTTTCCTGCGGGCCCCCTGGGTCTTTTTTTGTCCACATTTAGGACAACCAGTACCAAGCGTTGTTCGATTTCTAACCCTCGTTTGCCACTCATGGCGACACTCACGACATACCCACCACAAACGTCCCATACTCCTTGCGTAAACTTGATCGGGCTTTAGAGGATTTTTATCCGCATATTCTTGAAGTAAGTGAGGAAAGAGGACAGCAAGGTTGTTATCGTGCGTGACTACTTTGTTGGCACATGCAGGGCAACCGTTCCCCAGTACCCTATTACTTCCCGTCGACTGCCATTCGTGCATACATATGCGGCATTGCCACCATATCTTTTTTCCTGTCCCCGCCAATACCTCTGTCGCAGGCTTTATATTCCGTTCTGAATACTCCTCTACCAGCGCGGGGTGGGTAACCGCAAGGTTTCGACTTTTAGTTGGTACTCTGCCCGCACATGCCGGGCAGCCCGTTCCATGAGACGTGCGGCTCACTATTGTTGTGCGCCATTCATGTTGGCAGACACGGCAATGCCAGAGAACCAGTTTCCTAGATCCAGCCACCACAGCACGTGGAGACAGTGAATTGTCTTTTGAATACTCGGCAGCTATTTCTGGATGCGTACAAGCTAAGTTATTACTCGGCGTAATAACCATGTTTGCACATGCCGGGCATCCTGTTTTTTGCGTAATTCGCGTATACGCATCGGTCTGCCATTCATGCCCGCACGATCGACATATCCACCAAACCTTTTTACTTCCCACCGGTAGTACTTTATCGGCTGGAAGAAGATTCTTAGTAGAATATTCGAGGGCAAGATCAGGATGCGCTGCAGCTAAATTGTTCGTATCCGTCAAAATATGGTGCGAACATGCGGGACAGCCACGCCCTTCGATACGTGACTTCACAGACGTCTGCCATTCGTGACCGCATTTTTTACATAGCCACCATCTTTTTTTATGACCGCCAGGGATGACGGCGTTTGCCGGTGCCGCGTTTTTTTCAGAATATTCGCTGGCCAAAACAGGATACACGGCTGCTAGGTTTTTTTTCGCAGTCGGAACTTTGCCATTGCATGCAGGACACCCCCTTTTTAGTATCGATCGATTGGAGCATTTTGCCCGCCATTCATGTTGACACTGTTTACACACCCACCAGGCGTACTTACTACTTCCCCGCGTAAAAGCGGTCATCGGGATATCGTTACGAGACGAATACTCCTCTATGAGCATTGGATTGGTTTCAGCGATATTATTTTTTGGCGTTGCAACTAAGCCCCGGCATGCCGGACACCCGGTTCCATTTATACGATGGCTCCCGTCTGCCTGCCATTCGTGGCCACACTTTAGACATTTCCACCAAAGTTTTTTTCTCGTGCCTGCTCCTACCTGCTCGGCTGATAGTGTATTCTTCTCCGAATACTCCGCCAGCAAGTGAGGGAAATCCGAGATCGTCTTACGGAGGCCGAGGAAGAGCTCGAGCTCAAGCATGGTCGTGCAGGTTGTGACTACATGCTCTAGAAACGCGTCGTAGTGTTGACAACCGTCAGCGTTCTCCTTTTGTTCGAGGAATTTCTGCCAAAGCAGAGTGAGATGTGGCGCGATCTGTTCTGGGTTGAGGAAAGACACGAGGGACCTCCTTTCCACGGACGTTGATTTTGCATTATATCGTCTACACTGTATACGAATTTCAAAAACCTATGATTTTCTGCTTAGGAATATACGGTATTTTGTTAGATCTGTCAAAGTTGACAATGTATAATAAAAGATGCATCATATGGCAGTTTCCATAGTTATGGACTGGTCCTTGTCAGAACAATAGTGAGTACCTTGTCTCAAGAGGAGGGGTTAGTATGCCGGAGCGAGACTATCTCTTGGAAGTGTTGGCGCTCGCGGGCAGAGAGGCAAAAACGAAGCTGGTTCAAGAGCTGCAACAACCGGGTATTATGCGCGCGCCGCTTACCGATGCGGAAGTTGCCTACATCATGCGCCGCCATCCTCGTATTGACTACGACCACTACACGAGGATCCTCTCGACGAACGAGGCCGCGATAGAGGCCCAGCGGCTTTTTGCGGGCCGCCCGGGATACCTTGCCCGCGCCCTGGTGCAAATTCTTCCCGAATACTTTTATGATGAAGGGTTTGCGCTGAAAGTCATACGGGGACTGAAAGTAGATCTCGGGTACGTAGCCATACCGCCGCTTGCGGGAGGTGGCCGGTCTTTCGCAACCCGTCTTAAGGCGCTGCCAGAAGCCGTGCAGCAGGATCTCTTCGGGCTCTATCGAGAAGCGCGCCTCGAAGATTATATCTATCTCATGAGCCGAGATCCCGGTATGGGGTTTGCCGATCTCAAGGAGGAGACAGAAAAGACGGATGACGAGTTCGAGGGTCTCATCCTTGAGAATCTCGAGAAGTATTGCACATATCTGTTTGCCATGACCTTCCCGGGATTCGTTTCAACCCTTGAGGGGAATATGTTTCCCGCATTTCATGTGCGGTGGTGGATAGACGATGCGGCGGATAAGCCGCGCGTACTCAACATCGGCGAGACCGGCACCTTTAAGACTTCGTTTGAGGTGATTGCGATGCAGCAGTATGGCTGTGAGCGGGTGCTG
Source organism: bacterium (assembly GCA_030697645.1). Lineage (NCBI taxonomy): Bacteria > bacterium. The sequence continues at coordinate 3,465 of JAUYPI010000006.1, forward strand.
GTGCTTACTCCGCCGCATGCGCGCGGCATCTGGCGAAACGAAGCGCAACGGTATTTCACACGAAAGAATCCCGGGCGTATGGCCTTGATCGAAAGCGAAGCCGATACCAAGGACGCGCTCCGGGCGAGAGCGCAGTTTACCATCATCGGCAGTTCGACAATCGTACGAAATGGCGTGGTGGATGATCTCCTTACGGCCGACCCGTCTTTTGACGGTTTGATCGTTGATGAGTGTCATTACTACAACAACATCGGACAGGCAAAACGGGCTGAGGCATTTTATCGCCTTGCCACGAGCCTGCCCCTCAAGCGACTGATCGCCGCATCGGCAACGCCGTGGGTTAATGACCCGACCGAAATGGCTGTCATGGCGTCAGTATTGATGCCCGAGGTGATTCCGACGCCTGATTCATTCAGGCAATGGGGGCTGCGCGAGGAGCGGTTCTTGCGGGAACTCTTTGCGAGGCATATCATGGGCGTTAACCTGCGAGACGTGGTGGATATTCCCGAGATTACGCCGCATCCATGGGAAGATTTGTTTGGCGCGGAATTTATCGAACCGAGCGCATCGCATTTGGAGGTCTATAACCATGTGAAGGAGACGGAGGAGATTGACCTGCATCCATTCCATAAGCGTGTCCAACTCGTTCACGCTTCAACGCATCCGCACAAGCTGAAGGGTGACTACACCTGGCCGTCTCACCTTGCGGGCGCCTTTGGAGACTGGCGTCTCTCGACAAAGCTCGTGTGGCTCAAAGAGCACATTGATGAGGCGCTCGAGCGCGGTGAAAAGATAGTGGTCGGGAGCGGTCTCCATGTCCTCTACATGACACAGCCAGCCGACAGTGTGGGCAGTATGGGCGGAACAAAAAATGTCGAGGACGAGGACGCACTTGATTCGATTCCTAGCGATTCCTCTCTCGAGGAGAGTGAGGAAGCGCTGTGGATTGGAGGATTTCTCGAAGAGCAGTACGGTAGAGATCGCGTCATGATTCTTGACGGTCGGACGTCTACACGGACTGGCTCTGACGGATTGACTGAACGGCAGCGTTTGGCGGCGCGATGGAGCGTGGATCCGAAAGTCCGGATTCAGCTTATCTCCATGCGCGCCTTTCCTGATTCAGTACGGCTTGTCGTTCGACGCGAGTCCGGCGCAACCGGCCTCTTCATTACCGCCATCGCCTTTGGTTGGATTCCATGGCGGCAATTTCTCGGTCGCTACTTCCGTCCGGGACAGGAGGTGCCCATACGATACAAAGTACCTATTCTGCTCGAGACCGAAGATGTGAACAGGCTCACCCTGGTGCGGTCCAAAAACGCATCGTGGGAGCGATTTCAAGCTCGCGTGGGATTCACTGCGGAGGAATTTGAGCGGTTACGGGATGCGACTGATCTCAAACAATATACCGAAGAGGCGCGGCCTGCGATCGAGCAGGTAACGTACATCGGAGGTATGATGCGCGGCAGGGGCGAGACAGCGGCTATGCAGCTGCTTGAAGAAGGGTATGGCAGCGGCACGCGCGCTGAAGTCTTTGCCCGTGCTCTCCTTGAGAGTCAGGATTACTCTGCGTCAGGACATATCGCACGCTGCATGTGTCAGGTATCGGAGTGTTTTGAAAAGCAGGGCTTGGTGCACGCCGAGGGCATTCTTGACGCCGGATGCGGCCCGCTCACGTACGAGCGGTACTCCAAACACAGTGTCTACAGCGTAGACATGAATCCGGCAATAATCGAACTGGGGCGCCAGCACTCACCTCTCCGAGGCGTGCATGCGCAATGCCGTTTCCTCTCGCAATTACCGGAGGATTGGACGAGCAGGTTTGAGCTTGTGCTCTGTTCTCTGGTTCTTCACTGGAGCGGAGACGACCGAAATGCGATACTCGGTGAGCTCGTGCGCGTTACCAATACGGTTGGGCGCATCTGGCTCGCATTCGCAGAAAGCAATTTTACCCCTGAGCTGTTTGGGGCATGGGTTGAAGCGTTTAGGTCGATCGGCTACGGCATAATCGAGGATCTCACCGGGCTCGTTCGCTCGCGGGATGGAGGAGGAGCAAAGGACCAGTTCAAATTTTGGTCTCTGTGCTTTTCGCCGAACGGCATACACTTTGATGGCATTGCTCCGAGCACGCTTCGTTTCCGGTTTGAGACAACGAAGAGGAAATGGGTGCGCGGCTCTGATCAGGCCATCGTTCCTGATTCTCGTACACCCTCGTTTGTGCGCCATGAAGTCTTCGACGTGGAAAGGCGGCCGAAAGAAATCAAACCACTCACTGAGGCAGCAGAGGAGGCAACACAATCAGAGATACATCGTATCATGCGTGCGACAAACCACGAGGGGTGGCGTTTCCACAAAGCGCCGCACAACATACCGTGGCGGTCACTCCAAGAGGCGTTTCGCCGTGGTCTGATTAAGGTATAGAACGTGTTACCGTGGCAGCATGAGCGTTGTCGGTCTGGCAACCGTGCTGCCTGCCAAAAACCAGGTTTACTCGAGAAGGAGTACGCGGTGGCTGTTAAAAAACGACTGGTCTCTATTTGGGCACATAACCCGGACGAGGTTGCCGCGCTTCTTGTGAAAAAGCGCTTCTCGGTGAACAATGTCAAGAACATCGAGATTGTTGAGACGCAGGGTTTCTCGCGTGAGAGTGGTATGCGAGAGCCGTATGCGCCCATGCTCACGATGGAGCCCGGAGACGTGTATTGCGTTCCGTACATCGGGATTCCCCTGCTTGTTATTGCAACCCTAGACAATGGCGAAAAAGGCGGACGCGTTCTCATTAGGAGCATTGTTGTCGATGGCACCGTGGTTAAAGGACCAAAAAAGATTGCCGAGAAACTTTGCCTCAAGGTAAGACAGACAGGCCAGACTCGTTGGCAAAACCAGAGTACATTCACCATCAGCTTTTTTGCTGATTGATGTTCAGGAGCTTTTTACACGGCTATTCTTCGGAATAGCCGTTTTGCATTTGCGCGCGGGACGAATTATAGTGGGGCTCTAAGATATGCAGAGCAGGAAGGATGTTATGGCGTTCGCGTGGGGGCTCGGCTACCGACTCGCGCTCCCCATCGTTTTTTTTGCGCTCGGCGGTCGTCTCGTCGACAAGAAGTTCGATACCGCCCCGATTTTTTTATTGATCGGCATTTTTTCCGCGATGGCGCTATCATTTTTTCTCATCTGGCGGCTCGTCAAACAGATTGAGACCTGATGGTTTTCATTAGAAATCAGAAATTAGAAATCGGAAATTGCGTACGTTATGCCCCACATCTCCCTCGCGCCGGAAGTGCTCACCTACATCGGGTCATTTCCTGTCACCAATACACTGCTTGTCGCCCTCGGTATCACCTTGCTTCTCTCGCTTTTTGCCGTTATACTGCGACAGAGACTCACGCCTGGGCCGGGCGGGGCACTCCAGAATGCCGTTGAGTTTCTTTTTGAGCACATACTATCATTTCTCGATACGATCACCGAGGACCGGCACCATTCACGGGCATTTTTACCTCTGGTCGTGACGATCTTTTTTTTCGTTCTCGTATCGAACCTTGTTGAAATCGTTCCAGGACTTGGCACCGTCGGCCTCATCGAGCATCATGAGGGAGAGACGCTGATTGTGCCTTTTCTGCGTTCGTCGTCTGCTGATCTCAACGTGACGGTTGCAGTTGCGCTTGCCTCAGTCATCGGCGTACAGGTGCTCGGTGTTGCATTCTTGGGATTCTTCGCCTACAGCAAAAAGTTTTTCTACCCCCCGTGGAGACAACCATACGTCGTCGGAACATTCATCGGGGCACTTGAGGGTGTGGCGGAGCTCGCAAAGATTGTCTCGTTTTCATTCCGTCTTTTTGGTAACATATTCGCGGGCGAGGTGCTGCTTACGGTCGTGCTGTTCTTGATGCCGTACGGAGCGCCGCTCCCGTTTCTCGTGCTCGAGGTCTTTGTCGGCCTCGTGCAGGCCGTGGTGTTTTCGATGCTTACGTTAGTGTTTCTAAAGGTCGCTACCGCAGAAAGCGGACATTAATTTTACAAAAATTCGAAGTACGAAGAACGAAATTCGAATTCGGATGTAACTTTTTTTATGGAAGGAGGCATTTTATCCAATATTGAGGCGGTGAAGTCCATCGCGACCGCTGCTACTATCGCGGTCGGGAGCATGGTTCCCGCGCTTGCCATCGCGTGGATCGGCGGCCGGGGGCTTGATGCGATCGGGCGCAACCCCGAGGCGGCGAGCAAAGTGCAGACTGCGATGATCCTCTCGATTGCGTTCGCCGAGGCGATCGCGATCTACGCGCTCGTCATCGCGCTCATTATTAAGTTTGTATAACATCCACGAGGTGTTCGCTTTGTTTGGCTGCCTTGGTGTTTCTGTGCGTCCGTCCGTCTAGTCACGGAGTACGAATTTCAAAATTCCAAAAAACAAGCTCCAAACAAATCTCAATATTCTAAATCCAATTTCCAAACACGACGTGCGTGTTTGATATTTGATGCATTGGAATTTGAAATTTGTTTGGAAATTGTTGGTTGGAGCTTGGAAATTGCGCTGCTTATGGAACTTTTCGGTAAACTCGGCATAGACGTGCGGCTGCTTATAGCGCAGCTCATTAACTTCGCGGTGCTGTTGTTCGTGCTCAAGAAATTTCTGTACCGGCCGGTGCTCGATGTCCTCGAGCGTCGCCGGAGACAGGTCTTGGAGAATGAAGAAAAAGAACACCTGCTGGCGACGAGACTCGTCGAAGTCGATGCGCTTTGTGAAGAAAAATTGACGGAGGCCGAGCGGCGCGGGAGCGACCTGGTTCGGAGCGCGGCAGAGGAGGCGGCGCGGCTCCGGACGCAGCTTCTCGAAGAAAGTCGCGTCGATGCTCTACGGCTTCGGGCGGCGGCGGAAAAGGCACTTGCTCGCGAGCGCGAGGAGGCACTTGCATCGGTCGCGCGGGAAGGGGAGGCGTTGGTTCGGAGCGGCGTCGAGCGCGTGCTCTCATCGATCGCCGACCGGCGCACGACGGAGCTCTATCTTGAGAAGGCGGAGAAGGAACTGGCGAGCATTCAAATGACGAATGCATCAAAGTAACCGAGACATATTAGAGAGTAAAGCATGAAGCGAAGAGTACAAAACAACACAGTAACATTCCAAGCTCCAAACAAATTCCAATGATTCAAATTCCAATTTTCAAACACGTACGTTTGTGATTTGGAACTTGAGATTTGTTTGGAAATTGTTTTTTGGAATTTGGAAATTCGTTCTTTTCTATGAGTTCTCGTTTTAACCTTAAACACTATGTGCACCTGCTCGAAGAGAGGGTTCGCGAAGCCGGGGAGAGTCGCGAGGCGATCAGCAGTGCAGTCGGTAGTTTTTTCGCACTGATGCGCGCGAACAACGACGAGCGCCTGATACGCTCCGTCGTTCGCCGTTTCGAGGAGCGTTATTGTGCCCGCGAGGATATCGGGATTGCAGTCGCGTGGTTTGCGAGCGAGACGGAAGGCGCGGCCCTTGCGCCGCGGCTCTCTGAGGCGCTCGCGGTAACTCACAGTGGGGGAGCGCTCGTTCGGCAGAGGAGCGACCCCGCGCTTATCAGCGGCGTCAAAATGCTCTACGACGGAAATTATCTCATCGAGGCATCCTTCCGGCGCGATGTGGAGAATCTTTTTTCATGACGATGTATGAAAATAATACTGGGGTCTCAATCACAGGGCAGAAAGAGGATGCTCGAGGAGATGGGCATCAGTTTTGAAGTGATGGCTGCAAATATAGATGAAAAAGCAATTAGATGTGAGGACCCGAAGGCATTAGTCTTGGCCATCGCACGCGCCAAGACAGACGCTTTGAAGTCCAAAATTTCTGAACCGGCGATTTTAATCACGTCGGACCAGGTTGTGGTGTGGCAAGGAAAGATTAGAGAAAAACCAGAGAGCGAAAAAGAAGCGAGAGAATTTCTAGAGGGATACAATGTTCATCCTGCGGAGACAGTGGGAGCTGTTGTGGTAACTAACCTTGAGACAGGCAAACAAGCGGCAGGGGTTGATACCGCCACCGTACACTTTAGTCCTTTTTCGGAAGATGAAATTGATTGCTTGGTGGCAGACGAGCAGATATTCAATCAAGCTGGAGGATTTACGATCGATGGCGAAGGGTGGGTTAGTCATATCAGAAAAATAGAAGGAACGCGGGATAGTGTTATAGGGTTGCCGAAAGATTTGACTGCACGACTCATTCGTGAAGTGACAGAATAAGATTATTTTATTAAACACTCGGTGTTTAATAAGGCGGTAGCACGCCGCTAACCTAGCGCCTAATACCTAACCCCTAGAACCTAAAACCTATGGCAAAATCACAAACACTAGAACATATCCGCGATGCCCTTGCGGCATTCAAGGGCGGGGCTACGGTCGAGGAAGTCGGCCGCGTCACAGAGGTGGGCGACGGGGTTGCTCGGCTCTCTGGCCTCAAAAATGTGATGGTCTCCGAGATGATTGAATTTCTCGATGATGAGGGGCGGGCAGTGGCCGACGGCGTCGCGCTTAATGTCGAGGAATTTTCCGTGGGCGCGATTGTGCTGGGCAGTAGCACCGCGATCCGCGAGGGCTCCCTTGCGCGGCGGAAAGAAACACTACTCTCGGTCGGCGCATCAGAGGAGATGGTTGGCCGGGTGGTGAGCCCCCTCGGCGAGCCGATTGATGGCGCAGGGGCTTTGCCGAGTGGGGCAGTCCGACAGCCGCTTGAGCGCGTCGCCCCTGGGGTGATTACGCGTCAGGCGGTCAATACCCCTCTTCAGACCGGCATTAAGGCGATTGATGCGATGATCCCGATCGGTCGCGGGCAGCGCGAGCTCATTATCGGTGATCGCGGCACCGGCAAGACCGCACTTGCGATAGATGCGATCATCAATCAGAAAGATCAGGGCGTCATTTGTATTTACGTCGCGATCGGGCAGAAGGAGTCGAAAGTGGCGAAGACGGTTGCCAAACTCCGCGACGCGGGCGCTCTCGCGCACACGATCGTCGTCGTTGCGGCGGCCGGAGGCGGCGCGGCGCTCCAGTTCATCGCGCCCTATGCCGGTGCTGCGATCGGCGAGTATTTTATGGCAAAAGGGAAAGACGTGCTCGTCGTCTACGACGACCTCTCGAAGCACGCGTGGGCGTACCGTGAAATCGCGCTCCTCCTGCGCCGGCCGCCCGGGAGAGAAGCATACCCGGGCGATATCTTTTACCTCCACTCGCGCCTGCTCGAGCGCGCGGCGCGGCTTGCGAAAGAGTACGGCGGCGGGTCGCTGACGGCCCTCCCCATAATCGAGACGCAACAAGGGGACGTATCCGCCTATATCCCGACGAACGTGATCTCGATCACGGACGGGCAGATTTATCTTGAGAGTGATCTCTTTTACCGCGGCGTGCGGCCCGCGGTGAACGTCGGCCTCTCGGTCTCGCGCGTTGGTGGTGCAGCCCAAATTAAGGCTATGAAGAAAGTGGCCGGGCGGCTTCGGCTCGACCTTGCACAGTTCCGCGAGCTTGAGGCGTTCGCGCAGTTCGCCTCAGACCTCGACGAAAAGACCCGCGCGCAGATTGAGCGGGGGAGGCGTCTCGTCGAGGTTTTGAAGCAGCGCCAGTTTGAGCCGATGCCGGTTGAGAACCAGGTGGCGATCCTCTACGCGGCAGTCAATGGCCATCTCGACGACGTTGCGGTGGAGGATGTCGGCGAGTTCGAGCGCGGCTTTCACGCACACCTCGGCCGCGGCGGCGGCACCGTCCTCGCGCGTCTCAAGGCCGAGAAAGACATCACGCCCGAAGTTGAAACCGGGCTCAAGGAGGCGATTGAGGCATTTAAGAAAGTGGAAAGTAGAAAGTAGAGAGCGGAGATTCCATGGAAAATTTATCAGCGAAAGTGGTTTTTTTGGAAAAAGCATTTTGTGTTGCAAAAAGGTCAAGATGAGAATGGAAACGCGCTGCAACAGAGCGTGTTTGGTATGGAACATGTAACCCTCAAAACCACAGATGGCGTCGTGATAGCGGGCTTCTACCAAGCCGGAACATCGAGGAGAGGCGCGCTGCTCCTCCATATGATGCCCGCGACGAAAGAGTCGTGGGATACTTTTGCGGCTGCGCTCCATGAGCGCGGCTACCATACGCTTGCGGTTGATCTCCGCGGTCATGGAGAGTCCGACGGTGGACCGGACGGGTATCAAAAATTTGACGACGCGCGGCATCGGAGTTCGACCTACGATGTTGAGGCAGGTGTGCTGTTTCTCGTCGATCACGGCATCGCTCCGGAAGGGCTCGTTGTCATTGGCGCTTCAATCGGCGCTAATCTCGCGATCGAATACCTCGCGGCGCACTCCGAGGTGCGACAGGCTGTGGCGCTCTCTGCGGGACTCAACTATCATGGCGTCAGTGCCGAGCACGCGATCGAGATGCTTCGGGCACCGCAGCGCGTCTTTCTCGTGAGCGCCGAGGACGATCGGGTCCTCGGCAACGCGGAGATGAACCGCCGTCTCGCGGAGCTCGTCCCTGAGGCAATCGAGAAAAAGCTTCTTATCTATACTCGCGCCGGCCACGGTACCGACATGTTTGGCAAAGAGGAGCCGGATCTCGCCGCTGAAATTTTAGCGTGGCTGCGATAGTTGCAAGCAATCGTTTTTTATTGCGCGCCGGGCGGTAAGTGCTCAAAGGGCGTCATTGCGAGCGCTTGGCCGAAGCGGCGAGCGAAGCGTGGCGGGAAGCAACCAAGACATACCGGCCACAAACCCTGGATTGCGGAGCCTGTCCAGAGCATAGCGTGGGATCACTCCGCTCCGCTGCGTTCCTCGCAATGACTGCTCTGTTGCGTGTGTTATTGCAACGCCCTTAAAAAAACTAGAACGCCCGGCATCCATCGTGTTGATGCCGGGCGTGTCGTTGTACACTGCGTTCATTTTTGAAATGTACTTCAGGTGAGTTTCAGAAGCCTCTGCGCATTTCCGCCGAGAATTTTTTCCTTGTCGCTATCCGGGAGCCCGGACTCCTCGACGATCATTTTCTGAACGATTGGGCTATTGGCAGGAAAATCGGACCCGAAGACGACCTTCTCCGATCCGATGGCTCGTACGACACCTGCCAACCGGTTGGGTCCTGAACAGTATGACGTTTCGAGGTAGACGTTGTCGCATCGCGATGCAACAAACGGAGATGCTGCCTCGGTCATGTGGCCAATAACGATGATCACATCGGGGTAGCGTTTGGCGGATAATTCCACAAACAGCGGATCTCCAAAGGCACCCCACCCGGTATGCCAGAGGATGGGCAATGCAGAGGCACGGGCAATCTCGAAGATTGGTGCCATGCAGGTAGGTTCGGGGTAGTATCCATCAAACACGGGATGCACCTTGATTCCGTAGACGCTGCGCTCGATGAGGGTTTCAGCAAGCGCCTGTTCTGATATGCCACGGGGATCATGCGAGGTGAGCATATGCGGATTAAGCCACACGAAAGGAAATGTACGAGCGTGCGGTTGTGCCGTGATCGTTTCGTTTGCAGATACAAGATCCGCCGGATATACCTGTGGCATGGGGAGGAGGACGGAAGCGTCAATACCAGCTCTTTCTTGGACGGCTACAATTTCCTCCAAGGTGATTTCTTTGGTTTGCCGGAAAGGCAATCCTTTGCGGGATGTGCCGAAGTGACAATGAAAATCGATTATCACGCGCCGCTCCTTTGGTTGGTTGTTGCAGGTCTTGCGAGAGAATAGCGTGCAGCGATGTCGTTGTCAATGAACGCCTTTGATTTCATAAAGGAAGTTTTATTTGCGACGAATTTCTATTAAACCTCTTGCATAACGCATGCGGAATGCCAAGGATGTTGGCTATTGAAGCGGGGAAATACCACGTTATGCAAGAAGTCTATTACATACAAACGACCGCCCTGGAAATCAATCCGGGGCGGTCAGTGCCAGCTGGTTATATTCTTGTCAGCTAGTACACGGCCTACACATGCTTCACAAAGAGCGTCGTTGTATCTACGCGAACGAAAGCGTGCCTCACGTTCGCTTGAACGCGGAAGACGGAACCTGTGCCGTATGGCAACGTGTCGTCTTCAAGGAAGAACAAACCACTGCCCTCGAGCACCATAACCACTACGGGGTAGCGGTGCGCCCCAGGGGTGTAGGAGCGTCCGACGGGTAACCCAGCTAAGACATTGGCTCCATATTCTTGGGTACTGCCCAAATCAAGTATCGGCACATTGCCTTCGGGGTCAGAGATGGCGATGGAGAAGCGAATTCTCTCCATGCCGGGTACTTGTTCGGTCAACGGTATTGGCATATGATCCTGCATGGATCTTTCCTCATTGTTTTGTCGCAATAAAGCGAACACATTGAAACGAGATAACCCCCCCCGAATCCGTAGAGACTATAAACAAAAAGTAAGGTAGTGTCAATAATTTTATTACTCACTCGTTGACAGCGGTTTTGTTTTTGTTTGGAGTGATAAAATTTTTTGGAATTTTTGTTTATCCACAGGTAGGAAGTTCGCCGCGAGCGTATACTCATAGTAGGATTATTATTTTTCGCTTCATTTTCTCATTTTTATGGTGAAAGTTGCAGAAAAACCGGTGCAGGCGGCAAAAACCGCCGCAAAAATGGTCGATTTTGTCCACAAAGTGCAGAAGCGCGACGGCTCGATCGTGCCGTTCGACCTCATCCATATAACGAGCGCTATACATCGAGCGATGCTTGCGACCGGCGAGGGCTCCGAGCGCGAGGCGGAGCTTGTCGCAAACAAGGTTTATGCCGACCTCGTACGCATCGCGCGGCGCTACACGACCTTCATCCCCACGGTTGAGGGCATTCAGGACAGCGTTGAAAAAGAGCTGATCCTCAATGACTACATCCGCACGGCAAAGGCCTATATCCTGTACCGGCAGGAGCGCTCGCGCATCAGGGCCGCGAGCGGGGCGGTGCCGGAGCGCGTGCGCGAGCTTGTCACAGAGAGCAAGAAATACTTCCGCAATCCGCTTGCCGAATTCGTCTACTACCGCACCTACGCGCGCTGGATAGACGAGGAAGGCCGCCGCGAGACGTGGGTTGAAACGGTGGACCGCTATATGGCGTTCATGAAGGAGAGCCTCGGCATGAAGCTAAAGCAGATCGAGTACGACGAGGTGCGCGAGGCGATTATGAGGCAAGAAGCCATGCCCTCGATGCGGCTTTTGCAGTTTGCGGGGAAAGCGGTCCGCGTGACGAACGTCGCGGCCTATAACTGTTCTTTCATCGCGCCTTCAAAACTACAGGATTTTGCTGAGATCATGTACGTCTCGATGTGCGGCACCGGCGTCGGGTTTTCAGTCGAGAGCAAGAATATACAAAAATTGCCGCAAATCAAGCCGCAGAGCGGCAAGAAACATCCGACCTATATCATCCACGACAGCAAGGAGGGGTGGGCGGATGCGCTTACATTCGGGATGAAAGCGTGGTTTTCCGGCGAGGACGTTGTCTTCGACTATTCGCACCTGCGGCCTGCTGGCGCGCGCCTCAAGACCATGGGCGGGAAGTCATCCGGCCCGCAGCCCCTGCGTGAGCTCCTTGACTTCGCGCGGCAGAAGATCCTCCGCAAACAGGGCCGGCGGCTCTCGAACCTCGATGCCCATGACGTCATCTGCAAGATCGGTACCTGTGTCGTCGCAGGTGGGGTGCGCCGGAGCGCGATGATCTCACTCTCGGATTTTGATGACGAGGAGATGCGCGACGCCAAGAAAGGGCAATTTTACCTTACGGAGCCGCAGCGCTCGGTCGCGAACAATTCCGCGGTCTACGAGCGTCGGCCCACGACCGAGGAATTTCTCGACGAGTGGGTCGCGCTCCTGAAGAGCAACTCAGGCGAGCGCGGCATCTTCAACCGCGGAGGACTTCTCAAAACTCTCCCCGAGCGGCGGGTTAAGTTACTGAAGGGCGTGCCTGATAATATGGGCACAAATCCGTGCGGAGAAATATTATTACAAAACAAAATGTTCTGTAACTTATCTGAAGTCGTGTGCAGGCCGTCTGACACGGAAGAGACGCTGCTCCGGAAAGTCAGAATTGCCGCGTTGCTCGGCACCTATCAGGCGACGCTCACGAACCTACCGTATATCTCGAAAGAATGGCAACGGCACTGCGAGCAAGAGCGGTTGCTCGGGGTTTCCCTCACGGGCCAATGGGACTCTCCGGTCGTGCGGAACGCCGAGACCCTCCGCAAGCTTCGCAGAGAGGCTGTGCGCGTCAATCAGCAGTATGCAAAGCGCTTCGGCACGAGCGCCTCGAGCTGTGTCACCTGCGTGAAGCCCTCCGGCACGCTCTCGCAGACCGTGGACGCCTCCTCCGGGATGCATCCGAGGTTCGCGCCCTACTATATCCGCCGCGTGAGGATCTCGGCGACCGACTCGCTCTTCCGCATGCTTCGTGATCAGGGCGTGCCCTACCACCCTGAGGTGGGGCAGGGCAAGGACGATGCGACGACATATGTGATTGAATTTCCGGTGAAAGCCCCGAACGGTGCGGTTTTTAAGGATGATCTTACCGCGCTCGAACAGCTCGAGCACTGGAAGCTCGTCAAGGTGAACTATACGGAACATAACCCCTCCTGCACAATCTATATCGGCGAGGATGAATGGGTTGCCGTGGCAAACTGGCTTTACGAAAACTGGGACATCATTGGCGGCCTCTCGTTTCTCCCGCGACAGAATCATGTCTACCAGCTCGCTCCCTACGAGGAGATAACGAAGGAGACATTTGAGGAGCTCGCGCGCCGGTGGGAGAACGTGGACTTCGCTAAAATCGTCACCTATGAAAAGCAAGACGAGACCGAGCAGCAAAAAGAGCTCGCCTGCGCCGGCGGGGTGTGTGAGATTTGAGGGAAAAAATCATGCAACAGGAAAGCCCAGCACCTCACAAGGCTGCTGGGCTTTTGATGATTTGAGCCGCTCTTTATTTTTCCGCTCTTTCTGCTTCGAAAATGAGCCTCGTGAGAAGCGTGTTTGCGGCGCGTGAGCGCGCCTCGGCGTCCTCTGCAGCATAGGCGACCCCGACGACGCCGATTTTTCGATGCGGCGCGCTTGTTCGCGCGATGCACCTCGAAGGTCGGCTACCTTCCGTACACTGCGAGACGCTGTAGCGCGGCGCACGCAGACCGCACGCCGAACAGTATCTCCCGAGGTTCTCCTCCGCCGCGCTATCGGGAAGTTTCGAGACTATGCCGAGGAGCGAGAAGACGGCCTCGTCCATCGCGAGCTCCTTGTCGGGGAGCCATTCGCTCACCGCTGCGAAGTTCTCACCCGGAAGCTCAATCCGCGCAACACCCATAAATCTGCCCTGGGCGTCCTCCTTTGTTTCAATAATGGGAAGCGGCCAGCGAAGTTCCACATGCGCACGCTCAAAGACCGAGCGCACAGAACGGGAACGTTCGGCGAGTGATCGGAGCACATCGCGTTTTGCGGAGCGCCAGAGTATGCCCCCACAGCGCGCGAAAATGAGTACACAATATGCCATTTCGCTGTCGTTCCCCGAGCGAGTGCGGAGGTACAGGTTCCATTTAAGGATATCGTCGAGCCACGGTTCTTCTCGAGCCCTGAAACGCAGCTCACGTATAAAGACCGCTCTGCTCCGGCGTGCGGTTTTATAGTCGGCTCTGTAGTACTCTTTTTGATACTGCTCGATGTTCAACTCACGTTTGATCACATTAATGTGGGACGCGATCGACGTGAGGACGCGGTTGGTACGGACGTGCTGCTCGCCACGCAATTCGGCCTGAATTGCCTGGTGTACCAGAAGGTCCGGATATCGGTGGAGCGGGGAGCTCCAGTGGGTGTGCAGCATATTGAGGGCGCCATGGCCCTCAGGTAGGGGCCCATAGTAGGCCTTGTGGTAGAGCATTCGTACGCGCATATGAAGACTCTTGAACTCGGGGGGTGGCATGTCTCCGGCATACGCGCGATCGATATCCCTGAGAAGCCGCTCGCGTTGCTTTTCCCTAATCTTCGTGGTGTGATTCCGATAGAGTATCGGAACGCCCCGCTCGAGGCACCAGAGCGCAAGCGCATTGCTCGCGAGCAAAATGAACTCCTCAACGATTCGATTTGAAGATAGGGCGCGCGTGTGTAGAAGCCACTTCGTGTATGCCTTCTCGGTGGAGTCTTCACAACCGTCATCTAATCTGTCGAGAATGAGTGCGCCGCTGCTGCGGCGGCGAGAACGGAGTCGTTCCGTCAGGTCTCTCATGAGGCGTAACTCGTGAGCAAGGGGATGGATGCACCCCGCGCCTATACGATCGGCGTCTTCGAATGAAAGGTTACCGACGTTTTTGAGAAGCGATGGTACCACACGAGTCTCTTTGATGTCGAGGGCGTGTCCAAGCGTCACGATGACCGTAATCGCCCGCTGTTCTCGTCTGCCGAGTATCGCACTTCTGATCACTCCCTCGGGTAGCATAAGTTCGGTACCGGCGCCCTTATAGTGCGTAAAGCCCCTCTGGTACGCCCGCTGGTCAATCCCGGAAAATGGTACCACAAGCGCGGCAACGTCAGCGATGCTCACGGAGACCCGGTAGACGCCGTCGGTCTCTTCTGCCCATATCGCGTCGTCACGCATTGTTGTACCTCTCTGGTCGATGCAAACTCCTTGTACCGCTTCTCTTTCTGTTGGACTCTCTTGCTCTTGTAACGTATATATTCCTCGCACATGGATACCCCTTTCTTGATTGGGTTTTCTATAATCACAAAGGTCGGCCCCTAAACAATGTCTGAACAGTGTACTGAGCTCTGATTTCAGAGTACCACAAAAAAAGTTTTTGAGGAAGGCCCTCGGAGCATTGGAATTCCACAGGCTACTTTGTATACTAAAAGCACGATGCCGTTTTTTAGCGCCACTCACAGAGCCGCGAAGCACCGGCAGGTGCCCGTTGCGCTTTTTGATATCGGAAGCGGGAGCGTGCACAGCGCGCTTGCGTACTTGAGCCGCGGGGAAAATGCCGAGGCGCGGCTCGTCTATGGCGCAGGCGAAGACTTTATGTTCCATGAACACGTGCAGGCTGCACGCCTCGACCGAGCGATGTTAGCGGCGCTTGAAAAAGTTGCCGCCGAGCTCTCACGGGCAGCGCACGAGCGGGGTGAGAGCATTCGGCACGCAATGCTCACGTTTTCCGCACCATGGTATATTGCGGAGACAAAAATTTTATATTACAAACATGATACGCCGATCGAGATCACGGCTGCGACCATTGACGCCTTGATCGAGGAGGCGTGGCGGCGCTTCGGCACGACTCCCTCGACAATCCCACACGCTCGCGGCGAGCGGGAAGCAGGAGATGAAAGCACTCTGATCGAGCAATCTATCGCCCGCGTTGCACTCAATGGCTACCCCACCCGCTCACCGGTTGGGAAGGTCGCGTGCACGCTCGAGATTGCGCTCTACTTAAGCAGGATATCCCGGAGCACCCTTGAGGCAATAGATGCCGTCCTTGCCCGCACGATGCCGGGCGCCTCTGCAGTGCCCCACTCTGAAGCACTCGTGCTCTCTTCGGTGCTCCGCGGCCTCTTTCCGGCGCACGAAGATTTTTTGCTCTGCCACGTCGGCGCAGAGATGACCGAACTTGCCCTGGTGATCGAGGGGGTGCTACTTGAGACCGTATCATTCCCCTACGGATCGCATACACTCGTGCGGGAGCTCTCAAGCGCCACGAAGAGCGTCCCTGCGGCGACACTCTCGCTGCTCTCGCTCGACCCAAAAGATATGGATGAGAAAACGACACGTCGTACAAGCGAGGCTATCCGCACGCTCGGCGAGCGCTGGTTCGCCGAGCTTTCTCGCTCGCTCGCTTCCTTGACAGACACGCACGGCCTCATGCCAACCTGGTGTATGGTGCTTGCTGAAAATATGGCAATGACGGAGCGATTTCGGCAGTTTATTCTCGGTGAGGGATCTGCGTCAGCGTTTCTTGGTGGGGGTATACTGCACCCCACGATGATCCCGGAACAGGCACTTGCGACCAAGCTCACCTGCGAGGTAAGCGCCGCGCCCTGCATGCGCGACATATCCCTTGCCTGTGAGGCAATTTTTGCGCAATCCACGCTGTTATCCACAAGGTAGCGTTGTTAAGGTATGTATGCTATAGTCCACTTACCTTAATAACGTCGAATATGCTTAACGTTTAATTTTCAAGTCTCAATTTCCAATTTTCAATCAATTTTCAATTACTCAATTTTCAAACACGACGTCGTTCGTTATTGAAAATTAGAAATTGAAAATTGCACACGCTATGCCTCCTAATCCCGTAAACGACGTCACTCCGCCGCGGCGATCTATTCGATCGCTGGTGTTGCCGCACTCAGCAGGGGATCAGAGCGAACCCGCCGCAGGTCGTGGTTCAGGAGCCGCAGATAACGGAAGCATTGGAGGTAGAGGCCGCGGCACGCGCTACGGTAAGCGGCTGTGGGCCGTGGCTATATTCTCCATAGCGCTTCTCTACGTTGTTTTCTCGGTCTTTTTCGCCGGGGCGCAGGTGATTATTGAAACGCGTGAATATACCGGCTCGGTAGATGGCACATTCGCCGCATCTGCCGAGGGTATGACGGCGCCGCTTACCTACCGGCTGGTCTCAATAGAAAAAGAAGCGACTCGCGGACTGCCAGCGACCGGCGAGGAGTTTGTTGAGCGCAAATCGTCGGGAACCATAGTTATCTATAATAACTATGACGAGAAGCCGCAGCGCCTGATCAAGAATACCCGTTTTGAGACGCCGGACGGCTTGATCTACCGGATTGCAAAGTCTCTAGACGTTCCGGGGAGGAGAAAGGCGGATAATTCACTCGCCAACCGTTTTGATATGGGCAGCATCGAGGCGGTTGTCTTTGCGGATGCCGTAGGCGAGCGGTACAACATCCCCCAAGGCACGCGATTCACAATCCCGGGCCTTAAGGGCGACCCGCGCTTCGGAGGGTTCTATGCGGAGACGAAGACTCCTATTGAGGGTGGCTTTGCTGGTGTGGTGAAGACTGTATCAAGCGCGGCAGAGGATGAGGCGCGCCGCTCTCTCAAAGCCGAACTCGAAAGCGCCCTCAAGGCAGAGATTACGGGGAGTATTCCGGAGCGCGCGCTTTGGTATGAGGACGGCGCGATTATCCGCTCGCTCTCGCTCGCCAACCGCTGGGAAGGCGACAAAGTGATCGTCGGCGAGAAGGCGGGAATCCATGCCATGGTGTTCGATCAGGTTGCTTTCTCAAAGCATCTTGCGCGCGCAACTGTTGCCGGTTTCGATGAGGGCGACGTGGTGATAGAGAATTTTGACGAGCTCGCCGTTACCTTTCTCGAGAAAGAGGCGTTTGATCCCGCGGTAAAGGGCGAGGTGCGTTTCTCGGTTCGCGGCACCCCGCATTTCAGGTGGGTGTTCGATGAGGCGCGCCTGCGCGCCGACCTTGCCGGAAAATCAAAACGAGCGATTAACACGATCCTTGCGGGTTACCCGGCGATAGCCAAGGCTGAAGTTATTCTCCGTCCCTTCTGGGACAGCACGTTCCCAAAAAAGCCGGAGAGTATCGTGCTCATCTTGAAAGGACAGAATTCTGAAGGAGCGCCAGCTCAATAGGTAGACAGGCGGCCACACCCGTGCTTCTTTCTCGCGCGGAACGTGGGGTAGATGGTTGCATGCGGTGCATAATGTTGCTATAGTTTATCCGGCTCGCTTTCACTGTTGCAACCGCATCGTCACTGAAAGGTTATTGAGTCAACATTCTCTCTAATAAAGAGCAGATTTTCAAAAGTGAAAGTGGGGTTGGACATGCAGCGATCAGATTCGAGACATGAGGAAAAATTCGGCGTCGTCGAGGAGGCGCTGCCGGACGCAATTTTTCGCGTCTCGCTTGAGGGGGGCGGGGAATTGAAAGCTTACCTCGCGGGGAAAATGCGCTTGCACCACATACGGGTGCTTGTTGGCGACCGCGTCATTGTTCGAATTGATCCGTATGGAGGGAAAGGAAGGATAATCAAACGGCTATAATACCAAGTATATCAATCGCCAAAAAATTGGAATTTGGAAATTTGGTGTCTGGTGATTGTATTTTGGTTATTTGAGAACCAAAGCTATGCGTGTTCGCTCAACCATTAAAAAGCGCTGCCGCACGTGCCAGATGATACGACGAAAAGGTCGTATGTATATCGTGTGTACCAATCCGCGGCACAAACAGAGGCAAGGATAGGGTCTTTTTATTTAATTTTCAATGCTCAATTTTCAATCAATTTTCAATGACCCAATTTTCAAACACGACGTCGTACCGGCGCCGTCATTAAGTCATTGAAACATTGAAAATTTATTGGAAATTGCAAAATTGAAAATTGAAAATTTCGTTCTATGCGTTTATTCGGCATTACCATTCCAGAGAAGAAGCGGCTCGATATCGGCCTCACGGCGATCTATGGGGTCGGACGTCCGCGCGCCGGAGCGGTTCTCCGGGAGGCAAAGGTAAACCCGGCGAAGCGACCGGCTGAGGTTAGTGCGGAAGACGAGGCGCGCATTCGGGCAGCACTCGAGAGCATCAAGCTCGAGGGCGAGCTGCGGCGGGATATAAGCGCAAACATCAAGCGCCTCCGCGAGAGCAAATCGTACCGCGGCGTGCGCCATGTGCGGCACCTGCCGGCACGAGGTCAGCGCACGAAAACAAATTCACGCACCGTCCGCGGTAATGTGCGTAAGACCATGGGATCGGGGAGAAAAAAGGTGGAGAAGAAGTAGATCGCTTCATTGTTTAATTTTCAATTATCAATTATCAATTTTCAATCAATTTCCAATGAACCAATTTTCAAACACGACGTCGCCGCCACTCAGTCATTCATTGAAACATTGAAAATTTAATGAAAATTGAAAATTGTAAATTGAAAATTTCGTGCTATGGGCAAAAAACGCATCATCAAAAAAAGCGGCGGGGGTTATGACAGCGGACTTAAATCCCGTGCGCTCTCTCGTGTGGCAAAACGACAGATCGAAAAGGGAGTGCTGCATATCCAGTCCACCTACAATAATACGCTCCTCACGCTCGCCGAGGCATCGGGTGCGGTGCTCTGCGCCTCGTCGAGCGGCGCGCTCGGCTTCAAGGGCGCGCGCAAAGGGACGCCCTATGCGGCGGCAAAGGTCGGTGAGCTTATCGGCGAGAAAGCGGTGCAGATGGGAATGCGAGATGCAGACATTATAGTGAAGGGCGTTGGTGCAGGCCGAGAGTCGTCCGTCCGCGGCTTCATTTCGCGCGGGATCAGCATTAGCAGTCTTCGGGATGCAACGCCCGTACCTTTCAACGGCCCGCGGCCGCCGAAGCCGAGAAGGGTGTAGCACGAAATTTCCAATTTTCAATTTTACAATTTCCAATCAATTTTCAATGTGTCAATGATGCAATGACGGACGACGTCGTGTTTGAAAATTGGGTCATTGCAAAATTGATTGAAAATTGAAAATTGAGACTTGAAAATTAAGTATACGAGACATCTACTTCATGAAACTCGGACCAAAGTATAAAATTTGTAAGCGTTTAGGTCCCGACGTCTTTGAGAAATGCCAGACGCCGCGGTTTGCGCTGGTCGCGAGCCGCGCTCCGAAGACGAAGCGAGGTGGAAAGCGAGGCGGGAGGCCGTCTCGAACGGATTACGGCAAACACATGCTTGAAAAGCAGCGTGTGCGGTTTACTTATGGCCTCTCGGAGCGGCAGTTTGCGCGCTATGTCAAAGAGTCGGCGCGACCGGCCGGCGCGAAGCCTGCAGAGGCGCTCTACCGGCGGATTGAGTCGCGTCTCGACAATATCGTGTACCGTCTGTCTCTTGCGCGCACGAGAGCACAGGCGCGCCAGCTCGTCTCGCACGGCCTCATTACGGTGAACGACCGGAAAATGAGCAGCCCGTCGTATGCGGTGCGAGTCGGCGAGCGGATAGGGGTCAAGCAGAGCAAGCGCGATCTCGGTGTCTTTGCTTCCCGCGGCCGAGGTGCTGAAGGAGAAGGCATTGTGATGCCCCCGGCGTGGCTCACGTTCGACGGCGCGAAAATGGAAGGAGTTGTGAGCGCCTTGCCTGCCGCGGAGAATGCCGGAGCGCAGTCGCTTGATTTGCAGGCGGTGATTGAGTTTTATAGCAGATGATGAAATTTTCAAGGCTCAATTTTTAATTTTCAATCAATTTTCAATGAACTAATTTTCAAACACGATGTCGTCCGTCGTTGAGTCATTGAAACATTGAAAATTTATTGAAAATTGCAAAATTGAAAATTCTCAAGTCACCATGGTAATTTGACACCTCAAATTTTAAGTGTATAATTTATTTTGTTTACTAACCTACTTTTATTTTTATGCCAGACTACACTATTGCGCTGCCGTCAAAACCACGGGTCGTCTTTGAAGAGGGAATGAGCGGCATGTATGAGATAGACGGCCTTTATCCAGGCTATGGACATACGCTTGGCAATTCGCTTCGGCGTATTATCCTCTCGTCGCTCCCCGGGGCGGCCATAACGCACATCAAGATCGAAGGGGTACCGCACGAATTTTCGACGATCGAGGGCGTCAAGGAGGACGTCGTCGCACTCACCCTAAATCTCAAACGCCTCCGGCTCTCGCTCGCCGGAGACGAGCCGCAGACGATGACCCTGAAGGTGAAAGGGCCGCGAGAAGTCATGGGTGCCGATATTGTGGCACCCGGGCAGGTTACCATATTGAATCCCGAGCTCCACATCGCAGAGGTGACGGCAAAGACGACGCTTGAGATGGAGCTCACCGTGGAGCGGGGGCTCGGGTATGTGCCAAAGGAGGTGCTTGAGAAAGAGCGCGTCGAGATCGGGACACTGACGCCGGATGCGATTTTTACTCCGATCCGCCGCGTCAACTACGAGGTGGAAAATATGCGCGTCGGCGATCGCACCGACTTCAATCGGCTGCGGGTCTTTGTTGAAACGGACGGGACGCTCACGCCGCGCGAAGCGCTCGAGCAGTCGATTGAGATCATGATCCACCAACTCAAGGCAGTGATCGGCTTTGAGGAGAAGGAGGAAGATGAGACAGAGAGCGCAGATGAGACGATGCGTGGCGAACCCGCTCTTCCGCGCGGCGAGTCCGAGAACCCTGAGAAGCGGAGCGTCGCGGCGCACGAGGAGCTCGATAAAGAATTTTTGAAAACTCGTATCGAAACGCTTGACGGCCTCTCTGCCCGCACAGCGCACGCGCTCTCTGAGGCGAACATTCGAACCGTCGGCGGACTCGTACGCAAGAAGGCGGAAGACCTGCTTGCACTCGAGGGGATCGGGGAGAAAGCGATTGAGGAGATTAGAGACGTGCTTGCGAAAAACGGAGTAACGTTGAAGTGATATATGCAGGAAAGAATTCCTTTGGAAAAAGTTGGGGATGGATCCGAAATATCGAGACAGGAACCTCTCGGGATACTTTCTATTGGTAGTAATTGGACGGAATCTAGCGGCAGGCCGCTCGAAGAAGGAGAATCTCAGTTCTTTCACTCTACGTATGCATATAATATAAGTCCGGAACAATATCGGGACATTCTCGAAAAAGAAGAGTTTGTACTAGATCGACGGATGTTTGTTGACCCTATCCCACAAACCGGCTACGGACAGGTTCCCAATGTGGAGATGCGTACGTATAAAGAAAATCCGGACGAGCTTATACTTTTTCGTTTTATTACAAAAGATGAAGAGCCGTTTCTTAAGATACAGGCCGAAGGACTTGATCTTAAGGATATAGGGAAAAAAGAAGGGCTGGTTGGAGGACCAGAAAAACGATTCGACCCTAATTATTTAGGGTATGCACTAAAATTAAGAAAAGTAGGCGAGGAACAATTGGGTGGTTACAAATTTCCTCATAGAGTTGTCACGTTTGAAGTTGTAGAGCGAATGCCTATTATTCCTGAATAATTTTTAGCTTTTAGCGCTAGGTTTTTAGTGCTACTGTGTTAGTCCTCTAAAAGCTAATAGTCTATGCGTCACCACAACAGAATCAAAAAATTCGGCCGCGTCGCGCGGCAGCGGAGAGCACTGATCTCCTCGCTCGCCTCATCCCTCATTCGTCATGAGAAGATCACGACGACCGAGGCGAAAGCAAAGGAGCTTCGGCCATTTATTGAGCGCCTCATCACCGTTGCGCGGCAGGGCACACTCGCCGCGAGGCGAACGACCCTTGCGCGACTTGGCGGAGAGAGTGTCGCTGCGCGTCGGCTCATGAGCTCTGTTGCCTCGCGCTATCTCTCTCGACCCGGGGGCTACACGCGCATCACAAAACTGCGTGCGCGCACCAGCGACAGGGCACCGCAGGCGCGCATTGAATTTGTATGACAGCCACTGATCAGACACTCTATACAATCGACGCCCGAGCACAGCGTCTCGGGCGGGTTGCCGCCGATGCGGCGCGCGTCCTTATGGGCAAACACACGCCCCACTACGAGCGCAATCGGATAAACGGGCAGCGCGTACGCATCGAGCACGCGGCAGCACTCCAGATTGACGAGCGAAAAAAGAAGCATACAATATATTCGCGCCACTCGGGCTATCCGGGCTCGCTCAAGCGCGTAACGCTCGCCGCGATCGAGACGAAGCGCGGTCGAGAGCGTGCATACAGCGAGGCGCTCCGTCGGGCAGTCTACGGCATGCTGCCGAAGAACAAGCTGAGGCCGAGGATGATGAAACGGCTTGAAATCATATAGAGAAAATGATGTAGAGACACGCAGCAAGCAGAACGTCCTCAGCATCAAAACCTAAATGCCGATAAAATTTTCAATTATCAATTTTCAATTTTCAATCAATTTTCAATTTCTCAATTTTTCAAACACAACGCCGACGTCGTCCATTGAAAATTGTAAAATTGAAAATTGAAAATTTAAACTGTATGCCTTCCTCAACCACCCCCAAACCCAAGAAATCCGACCGCTACATCGAGGCAGTTGGCCGCCGCAAGACGGCGATTGCGCGCGTGCGGATCTCACCTGCTTCAAAAACGAACGTCTTGATCAACGACCGCTCGATCGAATCGTACTTTCCAGTGGCCACCCTTGCGCAGAGTGTCCTCTCGCCGCTTGCGCTCGCGCCGTCGGCGCATTTTAGCGTAAGCGTCCATGTTGTCGGCGGGGGCATTCGCGGCCAGGCAGAGGCGGTGCGCCACGGTATCGCGCGCGCGCTCACGCTCTCGAGCGCTGATCTCCGGACCCCTCTGAAGCGCGCTGGATTTCTCACGCGTGATCCTCGTGCCAAGGAGCGGCGCAAATTCGGGCTCAAAAAAGCGCGCAAGGCACCGCAATGGAGTAAACGATAGTTTACTCCATTGCGGGCGAAGGGGGTCGGGGAAACTGTAGTTTAGTTCCCTCTAAATTTTCAATTATCAATTTTCAATCAATTTTGCAATGAATCAATTTTCAAACACGACGTCGTCCGTCACTCAGTCATTGAAACGTTGAAAATTCATTGAAAATTGCAAAATTGAAAATTAGACAATCCTATGTCCGATACAGATCCAGAAAATGCACGAGACGAAACAATAGATATCATATCGGAAGAGGAAGAGCAGAATTCCTCCGTCCTGATCCAAAAGCTCCGTGGTAAGTTGAAGCTCTGCGAGGCCGAGCGGCACGAGTACCTCACTGGCTGGCAGCGGGCGAAAGCGGACTTGGTGAATGCACGAAAGGATGAAGAGCGCGAGCGCGCCACGTTTGTGCGTTTTGCTGCAGAGCGGCTGGTTCGCGACCTCCTGCCGGTGCTCGAGAGCTTTGAGATGGCGTTCTCAAATCCAGGATGGGAGCAGGCACCACTTGAGTGGCGGCAAGGCATCGAGCACATCCACGCGCAGCTCGTCGCAGTACTTGAGCGCAGCGGCCTTGGGCAAGTACGTCCAGAGATCGGAGAAAAATTTGACCCTACGCAACACGAATCGGCGGGCGAGACTCCAGTCGAGAGCGCGGAGCAAGATCACGAGATCGTCTCCGTTGTTCGACGCGGCTACCGACTGTATGATAAGCTGATACAGCCCGCGAGAGTCATGGTTGGCA
Source organism: bacterium (assembly GCA_030697645.1). Taxonomy (NCBI): domain Bacteria; species bacterium. Next base: position 27,460 of record JAUYPI010000006.1, read on the forward strand.
TATCAGGCGATACGCATGAACATTAAAAGCAGAACGGAACACGCCTCCGAGTCATCTAATTTCCAATTTTCAATTTTGCAATTTTCAATCAATTTTCAATTATCCAATTTTCAAACACGACGCCGACGACGTCCGTCATTGAGTCATTGAAACATTGAAAATTCATTGGAAATTGAAAATTGTAAATTGAAAATTAAGAAATAATTTTAAAACTAAACTATGAGTAAAATAATCGGCATTGATCTCGGCACGACATTCTCGGCGGTTGCGGTCGTCGAGGGCGGTGAGCCGCGGATTATTGAGAACGCAGAGGGCGCGCGCACGACGCCTTCGATTGCCGCGCTCTCGAAGACTGGCGAGCGACTCGTCGGGCTCATTGCTAAGCGTCAGGCAGTAACGAACCCGAAAAATACGATCTACGGCATCAAGCGCTTTATCGGCCACCGCTTCGACGAGCAGGAAGTACAGAAAGACAAAGGCTCGGTGCCCTTCGAGGTACGACGCTCCGAGAGCGGCGGTGTTGAGGTGAAGCAGGGGGAGAAGTGGTACCGGCCGGAGGAAGTGTCCGCGATGATCCTCCAGAAGTTGAAGGCCGACGCCGAGGCCAAGCTCGGCGGCCCGATCACCGAGGCTATAATCACGGTGCCCGCATACTTCAACGACTCTCAGCGCAAAGCGACGCAGGATGCGGGGCGGATCGCGGGGCTCGATGTCAAGCGCATCATCAACGAGCCGACCGCGGCCGCGCTCGCCTATGGCTTCAATAAGAAAAAGGAAGAGAAGATTGTCGTGTTCGACTTCGGCGGCGGCACGTTCGACGTCTCGGTGCTCGAGGTCGGCGACGACGTGGTTGAGGTGAAGTCAACGGATGGCGACGCGCACATGGGCGGCAAGGATATCGACCAGAAGATAATCCACTGGATTGCGGACGAGTACCGCAAACAGAGCGGCATTGATGTCCGCGCCGATCCTCTGGCGCTCCAGCGACTCGACGAAGCGGCGGAGAAAGTAAAGCACGAGCTCTCCTCGACGACCCAGAGCGAGATCAATATCCCGTTTATCACTTCGGATAGCTCGGGCCCCAAACACCTTCTTATGAATATGACGCGCGCTACGCTCGAGGAGCTTGCACGGGAGTACATTGACCGCTCGATCGAGATTGCGAAGCGCGCGATGGATGCCTCGCCGTTTAAGATCAATGAAATTGACGAGGTGATTCTCGTCGGGGGACAGACGCGCATGCCCGCAATCGAGGAAGCAGTGAAAAAGTTTTTCGGCAAAGAGCCAAACAAATCGATCAATCCTGACGAAGTCGTTGCGCTCGGCGCAGCGATCCAGGGCGGGATTCTCCGCGGCGAGGTGAAAGACGTGCTCCTCCTTGATGTGATTCCGCTCTCACTCGGTATTGAAACTATGGGAAACATCGCGACAAAATTGATCGAGCGCAACACGACCATTCCGACCTCCCGGACACAGGTGTTTTCGACCGCTGCTGATAACCAGACCAGCGTCGAAATCCACGTCGTGCAGGGCGAGCGGGCCATGGCCGCGGACAACAAATCGCTCGGCCGCTTCATTCTCGACGGGCTCCCTCCGGCTCCCCGCGGCATGCCCCAGGTTGAGGTAACATTCGACGTTGACGCAAACGGCATCCTCAACGTGACCGCGCGCGACAAGGCGAGTGGAAAGGCGCAATCAATCCGCATCGAGGCTCGCTCAGGGCTCACCGAGGCCGATATCGAGCGGATGAGAAAAGACGCAGAGAGCCATGGCGAGGATGATCGACGCAAGCGGGAGGAGGCAGAGGCGCGCAACAGCGCCGAGCAGCTGATTTACACCGCGGAGAAGGCGCTCCGCGACGCGGGGGACAAGGTTGACAGCGCGGTGAAAACCGCAGTCGAGGAGAAACTCGCGGCGCTGAAAAAAGCGCGCGATGAAAACAACATCGATGGCATGAAATCCGCAACCGCAGCGCTCTCGCAAGAAATTTCAAAAATCGGCGAGCAAATGTATAAAGCGCAACAAGAGCAGCAGAAGGGAAGTGAGAGCGACAAGAAGGACGATGGGGGAGGGGTGAGGGATGCGGAGTTTAAGGAGAAGGGAGACGATACGAGCGACAAGCAGTAAGCAGCATGCGGCAAGCACACGGTTCCCAGCTTTTAGCTGTTAGCTTATAGCTTTTAGCACGGACGGCGGAGCCTCTCAAAAGCTAACAGCGTTATAAGTTTTCCAGCCCTTTGGGCGCAAAGGGCTATGGCTAAAAGCTCGTATGAAAGATTACTATACAATCCTTGGAGTTCCGCGGGGTTCGTCCAAAGACGACATCAAAAAGGCGTTTCGGAAGCTCGCGCATAAGTATCACCCGGACAAGACGGGCGGGGACGCGACGAGGTTCAAAGAGGCGAGCGAGGCGTATGCAGTGCTCTCCGACGACAAGAAACGCGGCGAGTATGACGTCTACGGCCGCGTGTTCTCCGAAGGAGGGCCGAGCGGCCCGCAGGGCGCGCCGAGCGGTTTTGACTTTAACGACTTTGCGCGTGCCTTTAGCGGCTTCAAGGAGTTTGAGGACATTGACCTCGGCGACCTCTTCGGCGATATTTTTGGTTTCTCTGGCGGCGCGCGCCGAGGAGCGCCGCGCGGCCGCGACATCTCGATAGACGTCGAGATCTCATTTGCGGACTCGGTTTTCGGCGTCGAGCGCAAGCTGCTCCTCACGAAAACGTCGAGCTGCAGTGAATGCTCTGGCTCCGGCGCCAAGCGAGGGAGCGAAACCATCTCCTGCAGCGCCTGCAACGGCAAGGGAAAGATACATGAGACGCGCCGATCATTCTTCGGTACGTTCACGTCGGTGAGCAGCTGCAGCGCCTGCCACGGCAGCGGGACAATGCCAAAAGATAAATGCAGCGCCTGCAGAGGGGCGGGCGTACGCCGCGCGCAGGAGGAGATCGCGATTACCATCCCGCCGGGGATCGAGAGCGGCGAGATGATCCGACTCACCGGCGCAGGGGAGGCAGTGCCGGGAGGCGTCGCGGGCGACCTCTATGTGAAAATTCATGTACAAAAGCATCCGCGCTTCCGCAAAGAAGGCGCGAACCTTGAAACGGACCTCAGCGTGAAGCTCACCGACGCGCTCCTCGGTGCGAGCTATACACTCCCGACACTCGAGGGCGACATCGAAGTCACGATTCCCGAAGGCATTACGCACGGGGAGATTCTCCGCGTGCGCGGCAAGGGCATTCCTCTTGACCGCTCTCGCCGCGGCGACCTCCTCATCACGATCAAGATCCAATTCCCCACGCGTCTTTCAAAAAAATCCCGCGCAGCGCTTGAGGAGTTGCGTAGAGAGGGCATCTAAGCAAAAAAGAAGACCCCACAGCGCAAAGTGCGAAAACCCCCGTATTCAAGTATGCTCGCTTGAATACGGGGTTTGCTCTGTCCCAGCTCCACCTACATAGGCTTGATCTCGATAACGTTAGAGGCTACATGCTACAAAGAACTGTTCAATCGATGTAGACCAACGGGCTGTATGCATGCAGTAAAATTGCGGACCGTCAGGAACATGTTTGTCAACGATCGTGCGTAACTCGGCGCCCGTAATAGATGCCGCGGCGAGTTGCCCCTCGGCGGTGAGCAGTTTTCCTAGATGCCGTAGAGTGCCGTAGGTAGACCCGCGATCTCGACGGAAATCCTCGATGGAACAGCCCGTATGCGCACGAAGCGTCTCCGGCGTGATCGAGCTCGACTCAAGGAGATTAGCTAGGCAGTCGAGGAGGCCCGGCACATGCAAAAAGAATGATGGGAAGCGGTACGCTGCCGCTCCCCGATTGATGCGTATCAGCGTTCCTCGATCGCCGAACAGAGCACTCGACGGTTCAAAGCGTGGTAATCGCTCGCCCTCCGTCGTGCAGAGCGTGAGCGTTGTTTCAATGAATTCCGGCCGTAAGATACCAGTCAGAAATTTAAACTTCCGTTTTTGTCCGCGGAAGAACACCTTGTGGAAGAGCGCGAAGCAGTGCGCCATGCAGCGATGTTTATACGGAAGCCGCGTATTCGTTTCGACAGCGCAGAAAGGGGGGATGCCGCAGAGCCGCGACATGGTGACAATGGTCCGCATGAATTCTGGATCGCCGTGGTACAGCTCGTCGCGAAACAATGAAGCGAGCTCGCCACTCACATGGCACACTTCGGTAAAGTCTGATGTCCCATACGGCTCCCCACGCCCCGGAATAAACCGCATACTCACCCATTCCTCTATCAAAGGCGGACTGTGTTCAATACCGTGCCCCGCGGGTTCCATCGCATGCGGCTCGCGAATTTCACCGTAGAGCGGGTACTCGACATTGAGCAGGTACACGAGGCTTTTGGTATCGAACTCGTCGAGCGGCGGGCAATCGCCGTAGCGATTATACGAGCTGCGGCAGGCGAGTGTCAGACGGAGTGCGGATTCGTTGGTCCAGCATGGATCGTAGAGTGGCTTCGCCACATATATGGTTAACGTCGTGTGCCCGAACCGCTCGCATGCACACGGCGTCAGTGATTCTCTACATTCACGGCCAAGAGCGATGACTTGTTCCAGTGGGGGCTGCGGTACTATGGAAACGTATAGCTCACTCTGCTGCGGCAAAAGGTAGGGAACTGTGCGCATGTGGTGTCCTTTCTTTTGATTATGGGTAGCATACAAGAACGGCCCGTGGCCATCTTTTTTGGAACTCGTGTCTGGTCTGAGATACAGTCTAGAGTGCCGAGATTCATTTGTCAAAAATATGCACTGGCACCTTTCGCTTTCGTGAGTTTATGGCTATCATATGGTAATGTCCTCGGAGCGTCATGGACAGCACAAGGGGCGACTTATGGGCAAGCCCGTGCTGATCGGTGCTGCCCGAGCGCACCGAAGCGGCAGCGTCCGCTATCTTAAAAACGGCACCGCATGTATCAAAATTCCTGACATAAGCGAGATACGCATTCCACGTGCGCGGCAATTTGATCTCACCGAGGCTACGATCTTCGGGCTTAACGAACGTTTGACTTCTACTGCCGCTTCACCAATTGTTGGTGCTCGGGGCAGGATGCAGAAAACGCTTCGCGACGTGTTCAACGCCGAGTGGCAGAGGTATGCGAGAGCCTTGGAGCGCGCCGAGGACGCCGGTTCTTTTAACTACGGCATCTATGCTCTGTATCGAGGCGAACAGACCCTTGTGCGTTACGCGTCGCCCAAGTGGCACCGGATCGTTGCTATCGCCAGCAGCTCCACGCTGCTCACCGATCCTCGGCGAGAACTCAGCTGGCAGGAGGTACAGTCGTGTTTCGCGAAGACAACGATCGCGGTTGCAGGCGGGAGCGTCGGTGGTAATGTGCTCCACTGTGCGGTGATGGACATGCGTCCGGCCGCGGTTAAAATCGCGGACAAAAGCGTGTATAAAATGGAAAATATTAATCGCGTACGGCTTCGCTACGATGAACTTGTTTCGTCAAATGAACACCGCTCCTCTCTTGCCGAGACGCTCCTGCGCAACAAGGCAGAAGTATTGGCGACGCAACTCTACGCGATAGATCCGTTTTTGAGAGCGTATGTGTATGCAGAGGGCATTACGCACGAGACACTTGGGCCGTTTCTCGACGGTACCGGCCGAGAACCCGCAGTGGATATCATCGTCGAGGAAGTAGATGACCCTCGTACCAAAATCTTACTCCGCGAAGCCGCGCGCGAGCGGCGCTTGCCGCTCATCATGGTCTCTGACTTTGGGTCCGCGGTGCAACTCGATGTCTCGCGATATGACCTCAACCCATCGGCACCGCTCGCGTACGGTACGGAAGATGCGCTCCTTCGTACGCGCACTGATGCATTGTATGAACGAGTCGGTGACCGCGACGCTTTTTTTGATTTTGTCGATGCGCTCGCCGGCACCGACTATCGCACTGGTGAGCTCGCGGCGATTCTTCGAGGCTCGTGCGAAATCCCTACTTCCACCATCATACCGCAACTCGGCTCAACCGCCGCGATGGCAGGCGCCATCGCGGCGGAAACCATAGCGCGTGTACGCCTAGGACATCGCTATCCATCGCGCGTCGTTATGAATAAGCACACATGTGCCGTGAAGCGATATGAGTGACCGTCACGGAGATGGCTCGTGTGTGAGGACAAGTTCCTCAAGCGGCACCCGCGGCGCTCTCGGACGCAGTGCATGCGCCGGGTTGCGCAGGTAACCGGCACGAAACAACGCCGCAATGGGACGAAGCGTGCCAAGAGTGAGTGCAAACATTTTATTGACGAGGGCGACTTCGACAAGCGCGGCATGAACCGCAACCGCAATGTCGGCGCTCGTGAGCTCGAGGAGGATGCGCTCGAGCATGCGGCCGGCAGCAAGCCAGTGGGCGACGTCGTTTTTTTTAATCGTGAGGATACCTATGAGCGGGGAGCTTTCAATCCCTGCTTTACCACCGAGCGCAAACCGGAGCATATCGTCTGGCCTGAGCGCGCCCTCTCCGACAAGGCCGTCGTGGATACGTATCGCCTGCGTATCACTGAGGCCGAACCCTATTCCCGGCATGCCACGTCCTGCGTCGGTGTCGTTGTGGAGTAGCCAGTGACCGAGCTCGCGGCTAAAGCGTGGTGAGTTGAGGACGAAATTGTCAGCTTGCGCTTGAAATTCTGCAATCGCGCGCCGTCTGACGCCATCGGTGATGAGATGAATCTTCACGCCACTCTCGTGCATCGCGAGAATTTTTTTCATGAGCGCGTGCGGCATGTGTTTTTCTGGCAGAAATTCAGCCCGCGTCATTTTGCGTGTAAAAAGGGCTCGCATGAGAGCGTGTGCGCCTCGAGCATCCCGAAGCCCTGCATGCGCCGGCTCGTCAAATAATATTTCGGCAAGGGGCACGTACCTCTGTTCACTCCGGGCAAGAGCGGGTTTGACCTCGGATAGAGCGGCGTTGCGTAGTCGTGCCGCTCGCGTGAGACCGTAGTAGCTCGCCGCAATGAGAGCGTTCTCCACTGCCGCACCGATGCTGATAACCGACTGTCTGCCCGTCGGGTCAGATGCGGGAAGCACAAACCTGCGGTCGAGAAAAAACTGCAAGGCTGGATTTCGTTCTCTAGTTCTAAGAACGAATGCCCATGGTTGCGTGTTGTGTGTGCTCGGGGCACGCGAGGCGCAGCAGGCAAGATATCGCAGACGCCGCTCCGGCGTAAGCGCTCCAAATGCCTCGTATGAGAGCATCGTCTCGCACACTACCTTTTCCTGTACACGCTCACGCATAGGGGGCGACGCATTGAAGCCAGTATAGTACACTATCGGTATGCAATATTATACTATAATCACAAGCGAGCGGAAAGCGAAAAGAGGTCTTTTCATTTTCCGCCAGCGCCGTGATTATATTCAAGCGAGCGAGCGACATGCGAGAGAGTATGCCCTCTCGCATGTCCGAGCGAGCGCAGAATATATGGCACGTATGCCATATATACCCAAAAACATTCGCAAACCTGCTGCTTTTGGGTATATAACCAGAGCGTAACACCACGAAATGTATGGAGTCACTTTCTACTGAGCTTCTTCTTGGCGCGCTCGCATTTAGCACCGCTGGCCTTCTCGGACTTGTTGTATTTTTGCGGGACAGAAAGAGCGCGACCCACCAACTATTCTTCGTGCTTGCCGTTTTGATCGAAGCGTATATCGTCGTTAACTTTGTCTCGCTGCACCCGCCACGCACCACACCGGAGAGCCAGCTCTTCTGGATCCGGATGGTCATGTTCGTCGTGTCATATATCGGACCGACGCTCCTTTTGCTCGTCACGACGTTCCCCGCGAAGCGAATTCGTCTCTCGTGGCGCTTGCTCGTGCCAGTGGGTATGCTCATGGTCGCTTCCGCCGCCGCCTCTCTTTTGCCGTTCGTGTTTTCGTCAATCCACTATCCGGAAGGTGAGCCGATCCCCATTCCCGGCCCCGGCATATTTGTCTTTGCGGCAGACTTCGTCGGCCTTTTTATTCTCAGCTTTGTCGTTCTATTGGTTCGTTATCGCCGTGCAGTGGGACCAGAACGCTCCATGCTCAACTACCTCTTCTGGGGTGTAGTAGTGTCGTTCTCGCTCATGGCGATTTTCGCGTTTCTATTCGTTGTCGTCATCAAAACATCAGCGTTCGTCTTCCTCGGCCCTATTTTCCCGGTGATCCTTATGGCATCGATCGCTTATGCGATCGTTCGGCATAGGATGTTTAACATTCGTCTTATTGCTACTGAAGCGCTTGTCGTCTCCATCCTCATCTTTCTCTTCGTGCGTTTATTTACTCGCCTCTCTACAACAGACATCGTCATCGACGCTACTATCTTTGTTCTCTCTGCGGTGTTCGGGGTGCTTGTGATCCGTGGCGTCCACAGAGAAGCAGCGGCACGCGAGCGGATACAAAAACTTGCTGACGATCTCAGAGCGGCGAACGTTCGCCTCCAAGAGCTCGACCAGCTCAAATCCGAGTTTCTCTCACTTGCCTCGCACCAGATTAGGACGCCGATCTCAGTGATCAAAGGCTATGCATCCCTTCTTCTTGAAGGATCGATCGGGCCACTCACTGAGCAGGTGCACGAGGCGGTGGATCGTATTTTTCGTTCAGGCAACGCGCTCGCGCTCATTGTAGACGACTTTTTGAACATATCACGCATCGAACAGGGGCAGCTGAAGTATGATTTCGTCGAGATTGATCTTTCAGCCCTTCTGTCCCGCCTCGTCGAGGAGCAACGTTCGGTGTCTGAGAAGATAGGACTCACACTCGACCTCCACATGCAAACGGGGGAACCCGTCACCATACAGGGGGACGAAGGAAAAATTCGTCAGGTTGTCGCGAACCTCATCGACAATGCGATTAAGTACACGCCGCATGGGGGCATCACTGTGACGCTCGGAGGGCATGCTGAGGAGGGGTGCGTACACCTCTCGGTTTCTGACACCGGCATCGGCATAGCAAAAGAGACGATCCCAACGCTGTTCACCAAATTCGGCCGTGCAAAGAATGCGAGCGCACATAATGTCTCCGGCACTGGCCTCGGCCTCTACCTTGCAAGACAAATTGTCCAGGCGCACGGCGGTAAAATTTGGGCCGAGTCCGAAGGGGAAGGGAAAGGCACAACCTTACATCTCGAGCTCCGCAAGCGGCTCCTATCGTAGAAGTTGGACGTTGGACGGTCGCTTTGCGACGCCCTCGAAAAACATCTGGTATCAAAGCGTGGGGCCTGATATCCCACGTTTTGCTTTCGCGCTTCGTCTGCTTTTTTGCTATGCTGTAGCTCATGACAGCGGACGGGCAAAAAACGCTCCTCTCCGGCGTGAAGCCGACGGGAAGGCCGCACATTGGCAACTACTTTGGCGCGATGAGGCAGTTCGTCGAGCTCTCGCGGCAGCACGGCGGCGGATTTTTCATGATCGCCGATTATCATGCGCTCACTACTCTCTACGACCCGCGCTCTCTTGCCGAGAACACGATCGGCGTTGCACTCGACTACCTCGCGATCGGGCTTGATCCGGAGCGCGCCGTGATTTTTAAACAGTCGGACGTGCAAGCGCATACCGAGCTTGCATGGATCTTTGATTGCATTACGACGATGCCCTACCTCATGCGCGCGCACGCGTTCAAGGATGCCGAGGCGAAAAATAAAGAGATCAGCGTCGGCACGTTCAATTACCCGATGCTCATGGCCGCGGACATCCTGCTCTACAGCCCCGACATCGTGCCGGTCGGGGACGACCAGAAACAGCATCTCGAGATTGCGCGCGACACGGCAGCAAAATTCAACGGCATTTTTGGCGAGACCTTCAAGCTGCCAGAGCCGCACATACTCGAGCATGTCGGCACCGTCCCCGGGCTCGACGGCCGCAAGATGAGCAAGAGCTACAAAAACACCATCCCGCTCTTTGCAGAAGATGAAGAAATTGCGCAGCTTGTAATGAATATCGTGACGGATTCCCGAGCCAAAGGCGAGCCACTTGATCCGCACACTGATACTGTTTTTGCGCTCCACTCTCTTTTTGCGAACGAAACGGAACTCGCTCGGCTTGCCGAGAGATATCGAAGCGGCAGCATCGGCTACAGAGAATCAAAGGAGCTCCTCGTCGAGCGCCTGAAGACATTTGCCGCACCCCTGCGCGAAAAACGCAGAAACATGGCGAGCGATAGAGCGCGTGTACTCGATGTGCTCGAGGAAGGCGCAAGAAAAGCTCTGGCGAGGGCGGGCGCGACAATGGCAGACGTGCGCCGAAAAATCGGCGTATGCTCATACCCGGGGTAGTCCCCTGAATCGGAACGAGTAATCACTCACACCCGTCATTGCGAGCGGAGCGAAGTAATCCAGTTGTTGAGCCGTAATTCTGGATTGCCTCGTCGCTCCACTCCGTTCCGCTTCTCGCAATGACGGCTGTGTTGTGCAGCTTTGTGATAGGTGTGAGTGATTACCGGAACGAATGTTGACGACCGTATGTCGTGCGTTGTATAGTAGTAGAGTATACGCCCATGTCTACGTTAACGATTACTTTACCTCAGAGGAAGATGCGACAAGTGGAGCAACGCGCTCGCGCGGCGGGTTTTCGCGCTCCTGGCACATGGGCGCGCAGTATCATCGAAACCGAAGTGGCGCGCGATGAAGATGACGAGGAGATCACTGAAGATACTATTTTACGGTGGTCGAGGGAGGCAAAGGTGCTGAAACGAGCAGGCAAACTTCCCATTTTGCGTTCATTGGCCGACCTCCGTTCTACTCGACGTGGTTTTTCGGGGCGACCAAATACTGCGAAGCGGTCAGGCCGCTCGCTCACCGTGGGCGCGCGATAAGAACCGTGCATAGAGGCGGGCATTGTCTCTCGTCTCTTTTTTGCGTCGTCTGTTTTCGTCTCTAAAAGCTAAAAGCTATCAGCTAACAGCTTGTACTATGCGTGATTACCCAATCGAAAAAGTTCGCAATATCGGTATCATCGCCCACATTGACGCGGGCAAGACGACGACGACCGAGCGCATCCTCTTCTTTACCGGCGTCTCGCACAAGATCGGCGAGGTGCATGACGGCAACACGGTGATGGACTGGATGGAGCAGGAGCGCGAGCGCGGCATCACCATCACGAGCGCCGCGACGACCTGCTTTTGGTCTCATTCCGAGGACCCGGATAGTGAAGAAAAACGGCATCGCATCAATATCATAGACACGCCGGGGCACGTAGACTTCACCGTCGAGGTGGAGCGCTCGCTCCGGGTGCTTGACGGCGCGGTCGTGGTCTTTGACGCGAAGATGGGCGTCGAGCCGCAGAGCGAGACCGTCTGGCGGCAGGCGGACAAATATAAAGTGCCGCGGCTCTGTTTCGGAAACAAAATCAATGCGCTCGGCGGCGACTTTCGGATGACGCTCGCGAGTATCCGCGAGCGGCTCTCGCCGAATGCGTTCTTGATTGTGCTCCCGATCGGCGAGCACGATATGCACCGCGGGATCATCGATCTCGTGGAGCAGAGAGCGTGGATGTACGCGGACGATACGCATTTGGTGTTGCAGGAAGAGCCGATACCGGAGGAGATGAAAGAGCTGGTGCGCGAATACCGCGAGCAGATGCTTGAGAAAATAGTCGAGGTAGACGAGCAGCTGCTTGCGCGCTACCTCGAGGACGGGGAGCTCTCAGTGGACGAAGTGAAATCGCTGATCCGCCGCGGCACGCTCTCCGGCGAATTTTTCCCGGTGCTGTTTGCGGACGGCCGGAGCGCATCAGTGACGAAGCTCCTCGACGCCGTCATCGCGTATCTTCCCTCGCCCGCAGACGTGCCGCCAGCACGGGGTACGGATCCGAAGACGCTCGCTGAAGTCGAGCGGCCGCCCTTGGACAGCGCGCCGTTTGCAGCGCTCGCCTTCAAGCTCCAGTCTGACCCCTTCGTGGGGCAGCTCACGTTCTTCCGCGTCTACTCTGGTACTCTCGAGAGCGGCTCGTACGTCTACAATAGTACGCGTGACGTCAAAGAGCGTGTCGGGCGCATTGTGCGGCTCCACGCAAACCAGCGCGAGGAGGTGAAGGAAGTGTTTGCGGGCACGATCGCTGCGATGGTGGGGCTGAAGGACACGAAGACCGGCGACACGCTCTGCGATCCCCTGCATCCCGTCATTCTTGAAAAAATTACCTTCCCCGAGCCGGTGATTTCGATGCGTATCGAGCCGAAGACGAAGCACGATCAGGAGAAGATGGGCCTTGCGCTCCGCAAGCTCGGCGACGAGGACCCGACGTTTCGGATTTCGACCGACGAAGAGACGCTCGAGACCATTATCTCCGGCATGGGGGAGCTCCACCTTGAGATAATCGTGGATCGGATGCGCCGTGAGTTCAGTGTGGAGGCAACGACGGGGAAGCCCCAGGTCGCCTACAAGGAGACCATTACCGGCGAGTCCGAGGCCGAGGCCAAGTACATCCGCCAGACCGGAGGCCACGGCCAGTACGGGCATGTGAAGCTCCGCTTGAGACCCATCGCGGAGCCGGAAGAAGGCAAAAAGCAGCCAAAAAACATCCATCGTGAGGAGGGATACGAATTTATCAACTCGATTAAGGGCGCGATTATTCCGAACGAGTTTATCCCCGCGGTGCGCAAAGGTGTGCGCGAGGCGATGGATCGGGGGATTCTTGCGGGCTTTCCGGTGGTGAATATCTCCTGCGAGCTCTACGACGGCTCGTATCATGAGGTGGACTCGTCCGAAATCGCGTTCAAGATCGCGGGCTCGCAGGCATTCCAGGAGGCGGCAAAGCGTGCGCGACCGGTCTTGCTTGAGCCAATCATGCGCGTCGAGGTGGTAACGCCGGAGAAATTCCTCGGCGACATCACGGGCAACCTCTCCTCAAAGCGCGGGCAGATCAATGCCATGGAGGAGCGCGGGACTATGCGCGTCGTCAAAGCCCAGGCGCCGCTCGCCGAGCTCTTCGGCTATGTGACGACGCTCCGCTCGCTCACCCAAGGCCAGGCGAGTCCCAATATTGAGTTCGACCACTACGCGATCGTGCCGCCGAACGTGGCGCAGACGATCATTGACGCGAGGAAATAAGCATGCTAGTCTGCAAGAGGTGCCCGTACGATCGGTATTCTGTACCCGCTTATTGGAATATTTACAATCGTCTGGCTGATTTTGTTTACTGCCTCTCTCTATCCGAGATAGATTCTCACCTCAAGGAAGGAGGAAGACGTGAAGAAGTTATGGAAAATAATTCGCGGCACCGAAGATCCGGTAAGTTTTGGTATCGAAATGAGTGGGATCGTTCCTTCTTTGCTTATCGGAGTAGTTCTCGTTATCTTTGCACGGGGTGAGTGGAAGTGGATTGGAGCGTTTTCTCTACTCGTTGCCCTTGCTTTCTTTGTGTCACCCCGCGTCTGGATAAAGTGACCACACTCATCGTCCCGCTTAGTAAGCATTGCGCTGAACGGCGGGGCGTTTTTTTTGTATATACGTACAGATACGAAACTACTTTGAGAAGTTGGACTTCTCAAAGTAGTTTCGTCGGTGTTTTTATGTGCGTGGTTTTTGAGATATGGGTTAAAAAACAGCGCGGCCAAAAAAGAACGCCCCACGCATGATATACATGGGGCGTTTTTTTTTGTGAAATTGGATCTCCTATTGATCTTCTGAAGGCCGTGGCCTCTGCTGGATGATTTTTTTGTGTGCGGGGCATATCTGATGCGAATTCACGCTATGCCCAAAGCGATGTTAAGGCGGCGATGAGCACGAGCGATGGCAAGACGTGCTCTCCGTTCTTTTTGGCGACATCTGTGACAAACAGGTTCGTTTTCAATGCGCATACTGACCAGTTCGACTTTTTTGCATCTGTAACACCGCTCATGAACGGAAGAGTCATAGTAGCGAGCGTTGCTATAGCAGTTTTCGCAAATTGGCTCCCTGTCTTCGGTGCGTACTTTGACTGATTTCACCCGCCCGCACACGGAACATTTTTCGTGTGTAGCAGGATCTTTCTTCCGACACTCCTGGCAACGCAACTTTCCGGATTTACGATTTAGCTGGACTCTTTTTTCTTCTCCGCATACACTGCATATTCCCTGCATCGCCACCTCCTCGTTTATGAACAGGGTGAGATAATCGAAATTCTATTTCTTTCTTACCACAGGTGTCTTACAGGAGTCAACCGCGCCTCCCGTAATTTTTTCCCTATTCCTAATTTTTGGAGTTCAGATTTCCTAAACTCTGTCCGACATCCGATGTCGGAGTCGGACAGGAGATCCTATCATTCCCTCCCCGTGGCCTTTTGGCGTGGAGTGCACACGGGTACCTTTCTCTGGCGTATACCGAATGCATCAAGGCGATGGATTTAGTATAGTATACGTATGGAAACAAACGACGTCATACAGAAACTCGAGGCTCACGAAAAAAAGCTTGACGCGATATTTCGGTCTACGGAAAAAACGCGCAGGTATATATTCTGGACTATGATTGGCAGCATCGTTGTATTCGTACTGCCCCTCATCGGTCTCTTATTCGTGGTGCCTTATTTTTTGAGCGTGTATTCCTCAATGTATCAGGGATTGGGGCTCTGATACATTCCTATCGTGGAGAAGATGCAGGATTCGTCTGGCGGAGCGGGATCGTGAATCGTATGGTAGTGCCTTCGTTTTCAGCGCTGGTGAAATCCATCTTACCGCCGTGGTTTTCGACGATATTTTTCGCCATGTAGAGGCCGAGGCCGGTGCCGGCGGTAGCATAGAGTTTAGCATTTCTGGCGCGGAAGAATTGATCGAAGACCTGGCGCTGTTGCTCCTTCGGGATGCCAATGCCGGTGTCTGCGACGCTGACCTCGATGTCTCGCGCCTTCTTTCGTACGGTGAGCGCGACCGCACCTCCTTCAGGCGTATATTTGATCGCGTTGTTGATAAGGTTGTCAATAACGATGCCGACTTTTTCTGCGTCGATCGAAATTGAGGGCAGCACGGAGGGCAGAGAGATTGAGAAAGCGACTCGCTTACGCTTGGCAACAGGACGCGTTGCGTTAACGACCTTTTCAATAATCGGCAGGAAATCCTGTTCCACCGGCACGAAGCCAAAGCGTCCTTCCTCGATGCGCGCAGTGTCGAGGAGGTCGCTAATGAGCTCTGTCGCAGTGACTGTCACCCCGAGGCTCTCATTGAGTATTTTGAGCTGTTCCTCACTGAGCGGCCCGAGTTCGCCGTCAACAAGCGACTGGAGCGACCAACGCACGCCTGTGAGAGGTGTCCGGAGCTGGTGCGCCGCGACTGAGACGAATTCTGATTTGACGAGATCAAGGCCTTCGAGGCGCGTGTTCGCGCTCGAGAGCTCGATATCACGGCGCACGAGCACCTTGCCGACCTCGCTGAATTCACCCGCGACGCGGGAATACTCATCGTTCGCCCGGGAGGACTCTCGGTCTTTGCGCACGAGAAGCCGTGCGCTATCGGTGTTCTCGTGAAGCCATACTTCGAGCTCTTGGTTGTGTTTGCTGAGCGTGCGCACGGCGCTGAACGCTGCCGTCGCCGCCCCCGCTGCAGTGAGGGCGGTGAGAGCGCCCCAGAGCACGCGGTTAAGCAGGCCTGCCGTTAAAATCGCGGCCGCAGTCACGAGCGGCGAGAGAAGGAGCGCGAGGGTAAGGCGGAGGCGGGGGGAGAGAGTAAAGATATTGCCGGCATGTTTGGGAAAGTGCATGGGAGTAAAATGCAAAGTTCAAAGCGCAAAACGCAAAACAACAACGCAAAATAACACAGTAAAATTCGAATTTCCAACCAACAAGCTCCAAATCAAATAAATTCCAAGCTCCAACCAACAAGCTCCAAACAAATTTCAAATTCCAATGCATCAAATCTCAAACACGCACGTCGTGTTTGGAAATTGGATTTTGAATATTGGGATTTGTTTGGAAATTGTTTTTTGGAAATTGGAGATTCGTTTTGCTTTTTGCACTGTTGTTTTTCGCTTTACACTTTGCGTTACTTCGTCCCAATCCCCACAATCGTAATCGTCCCATTATGGAACAGCGTCGGCTCGGGTGCAGTGCCGCCGCCGATCGCGTGTATCGCGGGCGCGTACTCGCCGTAGCTTGCAATGCCGAGAAGCGGCGTATCACGCCCCACGATATCAAGAATAGCGTTGGTTTCGTCTTTGATCATAGCACCGAGGAGTTTTTTGCGTGAGATGCTCTCAAAGACGAGGAGGAGTTTCAGCGAGACGTGTGAGCGCTTCAAGCGCTCCATCAGGCCCTCGGTCGCGGTGCATGCAGCAGTCAGCGCTTTTTCTTTGCTCCCGATCATGAGACGAACCCGAGCGCCCTCGGGTATTGCCGCGGCGAGAGTGAGCGAACCGTCTTCTTCTGCCCTGAGGGGATTTCGGATGAGGTACTCATCGCTCACGCCAGTGCGGACGCCAAGTGGGTAGCCGAGTGCCGAATGTGCGAGTGGCTCGGCGCGAAGTTTTGATAGATCTTCCCCGAAATAGTCTTCGTAGATAGACGCAGCTCTCCTTCCCTCGAGTTCAAAAACGCGCGTACCTTCTGCGCGCGTTACTCTCTGCGGTATGCCGACCGGTATCCAGCCGCCTTCGACGCCGATGCCGAGCACGCATTCGCCTGAGATCGCACAACCGACAAGAGCGTCGTCTCCAACGAGAGCGTCCCGGTACTGGAACGTCCGCTCGAACGTGAGCTCATCACTTGCCGCCACTCCGGCAGCCGGTATATTCGCACCGAGCACACTCTGCAAGCCCCCGAGCACCTCGGCAGCGCCGCCTCGGAGCATATTAGCGAAGAGGAGGAGTCCGACGAGCTCCCCGGTGGCGAGTTCCCTGATTTCTTGCCCTACGAGGGCGCCTGCGGCGCGGGCGCCGTTTTTCATGAGCCCCATACCGGAGGCGAATGTGACTGAGTCGCTCTCGAGCGCGACGACCGCTACCGTCTGGTCAACGGGGCCTTCATTCGTGAGGATCCCCGTGGCTGAACAGCCGACAAGGGGAGCGTTGCCGCTTGCGTCCCGCACGCCGCGGACGAGCGCCTCCTGGTCGTAGAGTGTAGAAGCGAATACCAAAAGCTGCGTCGGCCGCTCAACCCCCGCCCTCTCAAGGGCGCTCTGAGCTGCCGCAAAACCCGCTTGGTGCGCGTCGTGTTCTTTGGCGGTGCCGACTCCGACGATGAGAGACATGGGGGATGATGGCGCAACCGCTCACGCCTTAAAATTTTGCGCTCGAGCTTCGGCGTTTAGAAATAACAGTCGCCTCATTGACGAAAAACGCATAACTCGCCTGCGGGCTCAAACAGATGCGTTTTTCTATTCGGCTCCTTTATTTCCAAAACGCCTCTCGCTATGCGCAAAATTTTAAGGCGTGAGCGGTTCCGGCGTGAGAGTGGTTTGACTACGTAATTCCGAGCAACTGCTCTATCTTCGCCACGATCTCGTTCGGCGATGTGTTCGCTTTGACAGCGTAGTCCGCAGCCCCGATCTGCCTTGCTTTCTCAAGGTCGTCTCGTTGACCGAGATTGGAGAGAATAAGCACGGGGATATGTTTCATCTTTTCATTCGCCTTGATCTCGCGCAGGAGCACGAAGCCGTCCTCGCCGGGAAGGATGAGATCAAGGCAAACGAGATTGATCGGCTTTTCGGCAAGGAGTGCGCGACCCTCTTCGACCGTCTCCGCCCGAAAGACGGTAAATTTCTGATCGTGGAGCTTTCGCTCAAGCATGCCGCCGAGAAACGGGTCGTCTTCAACAACGAGGAGCACAGCGCGAGTCTCCTCAGGTGAGATTTCTCGTGGAGCATCGCCTGATCCTGCCACACTGTCCGCACCGGGACCGGTGGCGCTCTCTTGAATGCTGTCATCATTCATAGAAGTATTGAGAGTATAACAAAGAGAGCGCACGGCGCACAAGGACACCCCTGTGTATAACGTGCGCTTGACAGGGGATGCAGGCCGCGTTACATTGTGATATAAGGTCAAAATGTTACATGTCAAATGTCATGAACTCGGATTTCGAGCCCCGAATATTCGGATTTGGATAAGTCTTTTTTATCAGTTAATTTTTTACGCCGAGATCGCTTCGCACTGTCGTCCGCGCTCATCGAGGCGTCGGTAATTTCCGAAGCGATTCTCGCGTACCACATAGTATGGCAGACTTTGAGAGAACAAAGCCGCACGTCAACGTCGGCACCATCGGGCACGTTGACCACGGCAAGACGACCCTGACCGCTGCGATGCTTCACGTCTTGAACCTCGCCGGCCAGAAGGTCAAGATGCGCAAAGTTGACGAGATCGACTCTGCACCGGAGGAGCGCGCGCGCGGCATTACGATCGCGCTCTCGCACAATGAGTACGAGACCGCGGAGCGCCACTATGCGCACGTCGACGCGCCGGGCCACCAGGACTACATTAAGAACATGATCACCGGCGCCGCGCAGATGGACGGGGCGATCATCGTGGTCGCGGCCACCGACGGCGTCATGCCGCAGACCCGCGAACACATTCTCCTGGCGCGCCAGGTCGGCGTACCGCGCATTGTCGTCTTCCTCAATAAGGTGGACATGGTGGACGACCCTGACCTCATTGATCTCGTCGAGGAGGAGGTGCGCGAGCTCCTGAGTAAGTACGACTACGATGGCGCAAGCGTGCCGGTTGTGCGCGGCTCGGCACTGAAGGCCCTTGACGCAAAGTCAGCGGACGATGAGTGGGCGAAAAAGATTCTCGAGCTCACGAAGGCGCTCGATACGTTCATCCCAATCCCTGAGCGCGACACGGACAAGCCGTTTCTGATGCCGGTCGAGGACATTTTCTCGATCGAAGGCCGAGGGACGGTCGCAACCGGTCGCATTGAGCGCGGGAAGGTCAAAGTCGGCGAGGAGGTGGAGATTATCGGCCTTCAGAATACTGCGAAAACCGTGGTGACCGGCATCGAGATGTTTAATAAGTCGCTCCAAGAGGGCATTGCTGGCGACAACGCGGGCATACTCCTGCGTGGTACGAAGAAAGAGGACATTCACCGCGGCCAGGTGCTCGCTAAGCCCGGCTCGGTAACGCCGCACACGGAGTTTGACGCGGAGATCTATGTGCTCTCGAAAGACGAAGGTGGGCGTCATACGCCGTTCTTCAGTGGTTACAAGCCGCAGTTCTACATCCGCACGACGGATGTGACCGGCGACGTCACTCTGCCCGAGGGCACCGAGATGGTGATGCCGGGGGATACCGTGAGCGCGAAGGTGAAGCTCATCGCCCCGGTCGCGCTCGAGGAAAAGCAGCGGTTCGCAATCCGCGAAGGAGGGAAGACCGTCGGAGCCGGAGCCGTAACTAAAATTATAGCGTAGCAATGGTAACCACCCACCAATAGTTCTGATTCGATTGGTCAAATTTTCAATTTTACAATTTCCAATCAATTTTCAATGTGTCAATGACTCAATGACGGGCGAAGTCGTGTTTGAAAATTGGGTCATTGAAAATTCACTGAAAATTGAAAATTGTAAATTGAAAATTTCGAATGGGAGAGGTGGGTGGGCTTTTGCTTGATTTTTTGCCATGGTTACTAAATCAACGGCTCCGCGTAAGCGCGCCGCGGCAGCGCGCAAAAAGGAGGAGGTTTCGCACAAGCTCCGCATTCGCATCCGCGCCTACGAGCACAAGATTCTTGACTCGTCCGTAAAGCAGGTCATGGACACCGCGCTTCGCTACGATGCGCGGGTCGAGGGTCCGACGCCGCTTCCGGTTGAGATCAAAAAGTACACAGTCAACCGCTCATCGTTCGTGCACAAGAACGCGCGCGAGCAGTTCGAGATGCGCACGCACAAGCGCCTCATTGACATCCTCGACCCGGCGCCGAAGTTGATCGAAGCGCTTACGAATCTCACGTTGCCGTCGGGAGTGAATGTGGACGTGAAGATGATGTAAAGGTTTGAGCTTTTAGCTTATAGCTGTTAGCTTTTAGGGGTTGTCGCGGCGTGCGCGAAGCACGCAATCGTTAGTCTGTCGTGCCTCTAAAAGCTATAAGCTAACAGCTAAGAGCTTTTTTGTATGAAATTCATTCTTGCCACCAAACAGCACATGACCCAGCTCTTCGACGAGGACGGGCGTGCATACCCGGCGACTCTACTTACCGCTGGGCCGGTTACCGTGACGCAGACGAAGAGCAAAGAGCGCGATGGCTACCGTGCGGTGCAGGTGGGTTTCGGGGCTCAGAAAGCGCAGCGGCTCTCGGCGCAGCAGCGCGGGCACCTCAAGGGGCTCGGAGCGTTTCGGACGCTCCGCGAATTTCGCTTAGCCGAGAGTGAGGCCGCGCTTGAGCGCGGCGCGATGCTCGACGTCTCGCAGTTTGCTCCGGGAGAGCGCGTGCGGGTCTCCGCTACATCGAAAGGCAAGGGCTTTCAGGGAGTGGTGAAGCGCCACGGATTCAAGGGCGGGCCGAGGAGCCACGGCCAGAAGCACTCGGAGCGCGAGCCGGGCTCGATCGGCGGCGGGGGGCGAGCCGGCGGCCGCGTCGTAAAAGGGATGCGCATGGCGGGCCGCATGGGCGGCGATCGCGTCACGGTGCGCGGTCTTCGGGTGCTCGCGGTGGACCCCGAAGCGCACGAGCTTCTCCTCCGCGGCGCGGTCCCCGGGAGGCGCGGAACGCTTGTTGAGGTGAGGGGATAGAGGACTCTGCATGGATTTTTTCAAAATAAGGAGAGAAAATATACCGCCGAGCACTATAGCATAATTGCTACATGGCTCGAGCGGATAGCGGTATTGCTTCTTGCTTCGCTTGTAGTCCAAAAAATTGTTTCCGGCAGCTCGTTTGTTGACACGAGCGTGGCAGGTGGGGTTTTATTGTCAGGGGTTGTGTACTACGCGGCGCTTTTATTTTTACAGAACTCGTAGTATAGTACTCGTATGGTCTCGCAACTTCTCATTTATATTGGGGGGGCGCTCATTGCGGTGATGTTTATTATTTTGGCGTATCCAATGGAGGGAAAACATGGGCATGGACGCAGTTGATAAGTGTATACGAGAATGATATAAAGATTCATCCCCCGCCCGGAGGCGGGGGATCGTGTGAGGGGTGTGAGTAAGAGGCGTTGATGTCAGTTTGCCGCTTTTTTGGAAATCGAGCTTATCTCTGTCCAATAAAAATGACCATCACCCCTGGTGTAACGGCAAGTGGCGTAAGCATTATATGCTGAAGAAAACACCTCGTGGGCAGTCGTACACAGTACCGTCTTTCAGTGTGATAGATGTTGGCTCCTTTCAGTCGGCGGTACATCCGACAACAAGTAACGCGAGCAATGCCGTAGCGATACAAAACACTCTTTTCATCGGTTTCCCTTCCATGTGATGCGAGTTATGTAGGCCAGTCTGGCTAGACCGACGTTTCGGGTTTCTACACGGAGAATTATACAAAAATTTATGCATGTCAAGTCTTATAGCCAAACAGGTGCAGAAGCGGGGACCATTGATCTTCCCGATGCCGTTTTTGCTCTGCCGTGGAACGCGGACCTCGTGCACCAGGTCGTGGTCGGCATGCAGGCGAATGCGCGCACGAATGTCGCGCACACCAAGGGTCGTGGCGAGGTGCGCGGCGGCGGGAAAAAACCCTGGAAGCAGAAGGGCACCGGCCGCGCGCGGCATGGCTCGATCCGCTCACCGCTCTGGAGGGGCGGTGGGGTGACGTTTGGTCCGACGAACGAGAAATCATACACACAGAAGATCAACCAGAAGATGCGCGTGAAAGCGCTGTTCACCGCGCTCTCGCAGAAGCTACGCGACGGCGAGATGCTTTTTGTGGACTCGCTCACGTTTCCCGCTCCGAAGACCGCCGACGCGAAGCGCACCGTGACGGCGCTTGCAGGTATTGAAGGGTTCGGGCGGCTCGCGACGAAGACCCGCAACACCGCCCTCCTTGCGCTCGCCCGTCGCGACGAGGCGGTCGAAAAAAGTTTCCGCAACTTCGGCAACATCAGTACGGTTGAAGCCCGCAACTTGAATCCGGTAGAGGCGTTGAAATATAAATATATAATCTTTACCGAACCGAGTGAGGTGTGTAAGATACTTGCCGAGCGACAGCGGCAGTAAGAGAATAATTTCCAATTTTCAATTTTGCAATTTTCAATCAATTTTCAATTATCTAATTTTCAAACACGAACGTCGCCGTGATTGAGTCATTGAAACATTGAAAATTTATTGAAAATTGAGCATTGAAAATTGAAAATTTCACCTATGGCTTTCTTCCGCAAAAAAATACAGACATCCGAGATACCCGCGACCGCAGCGGCGCGTGACGATGCGCCACAGCACGCCCCCGGTGTTTCGGAGCACAAGCGCGCTAGTGCGCCTCGGCTCGCCTCACGTCGGTCTCTCTCCGACGTCCTCATCCGCCCCCGCATTACCGAAAAAGGCACGATTGTCTCCGCGCACCGAGCGTACGCCTTCAACGTCGCGCCGTGGGCGAACAAGTACGAGATTGCCGCGGCGGTCCGCGCGACGTATAAGGTGACGCCAGAGAAGGTCACGGTTGCTCGCATTCCCGCAAAGGCGCGTTTCGTGCGTGGCAAATGGGGTACGAAAGTCGGAGGGAAGAAAGCGTATATTTTCCTCAAACAGGGAGAGAAGATAGAGTTTGTCTAATTTTACATTTGACATTTGACGTTCGATCCTTGCAGGGACATCCGTCGTGGTCAAATGTTAATTGTCAAAGGTCAAATGTTGGTATTGGTTGAACTTCGGCATTAATTTTTGATTTTTGCATTAAGCATCTATGAAAAGTTATCGTCCCACCACCCCATCCCGCCGCGCCATGTCGGTCGTGTCATATAAAAATACGCTGACCACCGCGCGGCCGCTGAAGCCGCTCGTCCGCGGCGGCAAGCGCCACGTTGGCCGAAATAAGGATGGCCGCATCACCGTGCGCCACAAAGGCGGCGGCCATAAGCGGCGTTTTCGCGCGGTGGATTTTAGCTACGATAAGCATGACATCCCGGCGCGGATCGAGCACCTTGAATACGACCCGAACCGCTCCGGCTTCATTGCGCGCCTCCTCTATGCGGACGGCGAGCGGCGCTATATCCTCGCGCCGCAGCGCGCAGCAGTGGGGGATAGCGTGCTTATCTCCGAGAGCGCGTCGGTTGTGACAGGAAACAGACTGCCGCTCGGAAAAATTCCTGTCGGCGCGTTTGTCCACGCGATCGAGCTCAAGCCCGGGGGCGGCGCGCGCCTCGCGCGGTCTGCCGGAAACTACGCGGAAGTGGTTGCGCAGGAGGGCGGCTACACGCACCTCAAGATGCCTTCGACTGAAATACGAAAGGTGCTCGGGGGCGCATGGGCTTCAATTGGTGAAGTCTCGAATTCCGAGCACCGTCAGAGAGTGTTCGGCAAGGCGGGCCGTTCGCGATGGCTCGGGATTAGGCCCACCGTGCGCGGCAGTGCGATGAACCCAGTTGACCATCCGCACGGCGGCGGCGAGGGCCGCTCCGGCCGCGGCCGACGCCGTGCGGTCTCCGCGTGGGGAAAGCCCACCGGCAAGGGCCACAAGACCCGCCGTGCGAAGAAATACTCAAACGCCCACATCATCTCGCGTCGTCGTGTTGGCAAGAAACGTGGATGACGTGTTTAGAAAGTGGAAGGTGGAAAGTGGAGAGTAGACAGCGGCAACCAAAAACGAAAACCCACTTTCTACTCTCCCGTATGTTGTATGGAACATCAAACAATCGCGGTGAAGGCGATGTGTCTTTTTGAACACGAAGGTAAGGTGCTGCTCTGCCGCGGCTACGATAAAGTCAAGGACGAGCACTTTTACCGGGTACCGGGCGGGCACGTTGAGTTTGGGGAGCGGGCGGAGGAGGCGGTACGACGCGAGATTATAGAGGAGCTCGACTCGGAGATAGAGGATCTTGTGTTCGAGCGCGTTGTTGAAAACATTTTTGAATACCAAGGGGCGCCCGGACACGAAATCGTTTTCATGTATACCGGCCGCCTCGCGAACTCCGTGCTCCACACAAAAGATGTGATTTCCTACGCCGAACATGACGGCTCTCAACACGAGGCAGTGTGGATTCCTGCGGCGGACATCCTCTCTGGCGCTGCACGCACCTATCCGACGTGCGATTATCGTTCCCCTTTGACGCAAGGAATTTAATAAAAAGTGTTGGAAAAATATCGCGCGATTACGCTTTTTTTGTTGAGGCATATCTTTGTCTGATCGAACCAGGACGCGCACCACTCGGAAGTTTTGTTTTCTACCCCTTGTTTTTTGGTCCACTTTTTTGCAATAGCAATGCGACCGCTTTGTTATTGCAAATTCTTTAGACAGTAGACACGGTACCCCTATGCTGTACGTGAGACCCGCCCTGACAGAGTGTCGGGGCGGGTTCGGTGCAGGACACCTCCTTCCTGCTAAACCGCGTGGTGTCCGCGAGAGCGAAGACTGCGACAGAATAACTGATTTACGATAATTTACAATCGTGAATTATTGTAAATCGTATCTATGTGTCACGGCGGGTACATACACGGCAGTACTTGTGTAGGGTAAAGCACGCGTCGTCACGTCGTTGCGTCACGTCGTCACTATTGACGTTCTTTATTTTTTGATTGCTGGTGGGACCGAGGGCGTTCGCTCTCATCGTGTCCTTTATGTAGATACGCTAAAGGACATTGCGGTGTGTCCGATAGAAATCAATCAAAAAAGACGTAAAATTGTATGCACGCAAACCTGACATAAAATAGGCTCGAATGTCCTTTAGAACATGCCTTTCCACCAAACAAAAAATGTTTTCTAACGATGAAAAACGCGGGTTTCTTCATTGACAGCGGTGTCTGGCTCATTAGAGTGTGGTTACTTTCGGATTGCGTCCGCTCCGTAACCTATGACACAGGTAATGACCCAGTACCATCCGATTCTTCGCGCAGCATTACTTGCAGCTAGCGTGGCAGTCCTCGTGTTCGCCATGGGCTTTGCGCTGATACCGCTTGCGGCATCAGCGAATAACGGTGGCATCGTATTTCCGTCCTGCCCAATTCAGGCTGCAGAAAATCGCATCGTTGTCGCGCTCGATCCCAGTCAATTTCTCTATGGCGCGGGAAGCGAGAGTGGGCCGTTTTTGGTCAATATCCCGTCCGGTACCTACGACATTACGCTCGCGTCATTCGATAACCATTCGCAGAAAGGGGGACAGGGGCAGGAATCAGAGCGCTGGCAGCTCAAGCTCCTCGATTCCTCCGGAGTCCTTCTCGGCGTGACTGCGTTGATAAACGACCTCGCTGATGCTGACGATGTTCTTGTCGAGAAAGTGAATGAGGGGTTTATGATTTCGGCGGACGTTGCGAAACTGCGTCCGTTCCATCCAGACGAAGGGAATAGCATCCGCCCGCTCTGCGCCGCGTTTGATCTTGTTTCGGCCGGGACAGGGACTGATACTGGTGGCGGGACAGCCACGAATACTGCTACGACTACCACGACTATTGTTGTTACGAGTACCTCGAGCAGCACCGAGAGCAGCGCAAGCGCTGTTAATAATACTAGCACCGCTGGCGGCAGCAGCTCTGCGAGCTGTGGGGGCTGTGGGGGTATCGGCGGTGGCGGCGTCACGGTTACGCCACTCGTGGTGAGCGAAGAGCAGG
Source organism: bacterium (assembly GCA_030697645.1). Lineage (NCBI taxonomy): Bacteria > bacterium. Next base: position 53,032 of record JAUYPI010000006.1, read on the forward strand.
CACAGTGGATAGGGAATGTTATCGTCGTTACGTGGAAGACAAATATACCGGCGACGAGCCGTGTTTATTATGGTACACAGAGCGTCGAGCCGCTGCTCCTCGACGAGCACCTGGGCTACGCGACGGGAACCATGCTCGCGACGACAACCGTGACCGAGCACACCGTGGAGATTTTAGAAGCAGACCCAACCAAGACATACTATCTCCGTCCCGCCTCACAGGAGACGCCGGAGCAGAATTTTCGTATCACTGGTAAAGAATTGAGCCTTTTGCCCCCTGTGTCTACTGGGCCCACCGTGGCTCCGGTTGGTGCAGGTAGCGCGACAGGGGTCGAGGCCGCCACTCTGACGAGAGTGCTTATTGAGCGGAGTGGAGCGTCACGCACCTGTAGCGCGTATCTCACGAGCTTCATACGCCCGGGCGCGACGAACAACTACGCGGATGTGGCCAAGCTCCAACTTTTCCTCTGGCAGTATGAGGGATTTAGCGACCTCAGGATTACCGGCGTCTACGATGAGTCTACCCGCCGAGCGGTTGAGACATTTCAGATACGGTATGCAGCTGACGTACTCATTCCTTGGGGTCTGACCTCGCCGACGGGGCATGTCTATCTCACGACGCAAAAAAAGATTAACGAACTCTATTGCAGCCGCGCACTGGGCATCAAAGCTACCTTTGGACTCTCGACGGCAGCAGATGAGGAAATACAGGCCTACCGAGCTGCCCTTCAGGCGGAGCGCAGACGGCAGGGCTCGCCAACGTGGGAGCCTGCGGAGCCGCGCGTCGGGCGTGGAGAGACGCAGGGAGCTATCGGAATTTCTCGTGAACCCGCACCGGAGGAGACGAACCAAGATAAGGTCACGCAAGTTGCCCCAGCCAGAGAGAGCCGTGTGCCGCTCGTCGTGGAAGATGGCGAGGACTCTCAGGATGGCGAGACGACGAGCCCACGACCGAGTCCTTTTGACGGCGCGGCGCTCATCGTCGAGGAAATCGGTGACAAATTCGCGACCGCGACGCGAAACGGCCTTATCGGTGCCCTCTTTGCCGGATTTTCTGGCCCGTCGGCACCGACGTTTCTTGGCATCCTCTCACTTGTCCTTTTGGTTGTCGGCGCCCTGATGCTGGCTCGTTCACTCCGATCCGGCGGGCCGAACGATCCTAATCGAAAGAACACACCGCCTCCGCCCCCGCCCTTCAGTGGTTCTGGCGGTGGTCTGTCCCAGCCGCGCACTTCTTCCTCGTCCTTTGGGGAGGAACGTGGCAAGGCAACGATGCCACCGCCCCCGGTTCAAGTGCGCACCTCCGGCTCGCCGATCACTTCAGGTAGCCCATCCGCTTCGGTGTTCGAGATGCCGCCAGCAAGCGGCGTTCGGGATACCGCTCGCGTCCCTGGCTGGGGGGCCGGCCCGCAGCCTGTCGCCTCACTGCTTCGTGGGAGTGTCGGCGAGACCCTGCGCTCGCCCGTCGTCGGCCCAATTGCTTCTTCAGTGGACAAGACGGATAAGACGGCGCACACTGAAACCGTCCCGTTCCTTTCGCCTCAACCAGTTGCACGCGCCATCTCGTCAACATCTGCTTCGGCGCCGAGCAGCCGCCCACAGCCGCCGCGGTAGCATGCACGGAAACTCCGGAGGCTCTTCACGCGGGTTTATCCATACGAAAAAAGACGACGCCACTCGGGAATGCCGAGTGGCGTTTGAGCTGTCTTTCACATTTCTCACGCTGTATGACTTCCACACGGAAGTCGCGGAGAACTGTTAACACATTACCCGTAATGATCCGGACACCCGGATCGGGATGCGTTTGAGCGATTGGGGCCCAGGCTTGCGCCTGTAGAACTTACAGCGCGAAGGAGACCTGCGGATAACTTGTTCAGCACTCAGTGTTCAACACGTGTTTGGCGCGTTGCGCGGTCTGTCCTAGTCGTCCACAGCGGTTGCGACGAGCGCTCCGTTCGCTGTTGCGTCTACGGGCGAGGACTTTTTTGTACCATTTGTGCCGCGACTTGTGCCACGACGGATGTCAGTGCACTCCGTGCACTCATTGAGATGCTCGAGGATGCGCTCCGTCGTCGCTTTCTTCATCCTGCCGCAGGGCATGGTGGAAATGAACTGCTTCTTGCCACTGATCAAACCGGGGGCTTTCGAAAATGCAGCGGTGTGGCCCCAGACTGCACGGAGGGCTCTGTGGTCCTCAGGAATGTCGACGAGGACGGAGACACAAGAGCGTTGGTTGTTCTCCTCTTGGAGAGCGCTGATTAACTCTCGGCTTTCATCGCGGGCGGCTTTGACCGCAGCCTCGAGTCCATCTTCAGCCTCGTTGAGCTCACCTACCAGCTCGGCTACTCTCTGCACAAACTCCTCTCTTTCCGCTGATAGTCTCGCCGCAACCCTGCTGCGGCGTCGTGCGTACCATAAACATAAAATAGTACCAACGAGCACAAACACAGCCAGCACGATCACCAACTCATGCTCGACTCGTGTCTGTTTCACTCGCGTCGCATCAAGGGTACTTTGGAGCTCCTCTTGCTCAGCAATAGCCTTCTTAATCGCGTCCTCTATCTCTTTTTTCAGCCCATCGATTTCTCCTTGTAATGTCGTGATATTCTTTGCCTGGGAGACGACTTGGTCTGCACGCTGAGTAGCCAGGTCCACGTAAGCATCATGGGCTGCCATAAGCGCCTCAAGATGCTCCGCGTAAGAAGCCTGGTTTATGCCGATGGCCTCTTTGAGATTGATGATGCTTGCCTCCGATTCAGCTAACGCCCGGCGCGTCTCCTCGAGCTCGTCCCGGCGGGCACTGTGGTCTCGGCCCATGTTTTGGAGCTCTGTCTTGAGATCAGCAGCCTTTTGCTCAGCAGTGGTACGTGCCATGTATTCCGTGCTGAGCTCCGTTGTGAGTTCAAGCACCTTGGCGAGTGTTGCGGGTGTGTCGGCGAGCGTGCCTCCACCATCGAGAACCGTAGGCAGGTTGATCGTGTAGTCCGCGCAGATCGTATTGAGATCAGTGATCTGTGGATTTTTCCTCCGCAGTGCAGAGAAATACTGCGCCCCGGTCATTGCTCCGCTGTAGTCTTGCTTAAAACCAGACACGGTGTCACCGCGAGTAATGGTGCGCGGTTTCCAGATGTTGGGAACGCCGGCGATCACTTCTGTACGCATCTCATCCGTGAGCGGTGGGGCATTGCGCGCGCCACCACAGGACACGCGATTGGCGGTACTGTCGCCGTTCTCGATGCGTGCGGGGTTCGCTTGTACGAGCGTTCTTGAGATTACGCTTGGTTGAGGCACCCTAGTCTCAAACACCCGCGTGGCCACCTCCTCATCAAGAAATGCCACTGTCTGCGTTTGCGCCGCGATATGCGGCACTGCCACCATGAGAGTGAATCCGAGGACCGCCATCACCGCTAGCATACTTTTCGCACTTTCCATCGTCTCCCCTCCTCGTTTTGTTGGGAACGCATGTCGCGTTCGTTGTTTTCGCCCCGTTTCGATTAAATCAAGGAACAACCCGGGGCTTCTTCGACCCGTCCATGCCCGGTCTATGCACGATATTTCCGAGGTGCACCTTACATCCTTCTAGACCGTATGTCAAGTGACAAGACTGCAGTAATTATGGTATCCATATTTTGGTTCCGGTGTCACAGTGAAATGATTGTTGCGCCGGTTGTTCATTGAGAGTTTGGTTGTATACGTAACTCGGACACTTCACAGGGAGACAGATTATGCAAATTCGTCACACGATCGTTGTACTCTCGCTCTACGGCGCTCTCGGTGCTCTTGCTATCTCGAGCGCCTCTGCCGGCGAGCAGGGGCCATTCGGTGCCTTCAAAAGCCGTATCCGGCCTGATGCAAGCGAGCATGTGGTGCGGCAAGGGTATCTCGTGCTTGAGGAAAAAAATCGCCGAGGCGGTTTTGGTCCTGCGGAGGTCAATGTCCAGCAAAACCACTGGGGAGCCAATAATACGTGGAACGACAATCGCGGTTCCGCGATGAGTTCGAGCACTGTGGTGGGCAACCTCGACAGTATGAGCGTGAGTGGCACCGGGGACGGCTTCATACTCGAAGTTGTTGATGGAGCAACGACCCAGGGGAATAAGGATGTCCAGCAGGAAAGCGGCGTGACGACATCAGTTGGCGGTGATGCGTCTGGCACGCAGAGTCAGCAGCGGGCAGGCGCGCACGACAAGAAATGGAAATGACGGCTTTGGGAAGGAGACGACGTGAATAGAACTCCGTGCCTCTTAGGGGTTTGGATGTTACTTTTCTTCGCGGGCTGCTCGGCCGTCGCACCGTTTTCGGAGGAGCTCGCGAAAGTGCAGGGCCCGCCGGTGCGGCCTTTGGTCGCAGGTAATGAGGTACCACAGGCAACCGCAGAGAATCCGACGCCAGCAAACGATTGGAAGCCGCGCGATTCGATAGTGGCGGGGCTTCTCTGTCTCAGTAAAAAGTTTGAAGGGCTTTACGCGAGTGGTGTGCCCCAATCAATTTTTACTGTGGGTGACATTGCCGACAACACACATACGGTCAAATACACAGAGGAGGGAACGGGTAAATTTCTTGCGAGCTCTCTCAACCGTGTCGTCGCAGACGCCGTGAAGTTTGCAGGCGTTGCATACCGTAACTGGCTCGACCTCTCGCTCGTGCGACAGCAATATGAATTCGCGCAGCGCGGATTGTTGCGGGATTCCTACGCCATCGTCGCTGACGAACAAGGGCGGAAGAAGGCAGTCCACCAAGGCGGTCGGCCGGTCGCACAGTTTGAGCCGGTCGACTATTTTTTCTCCGGCGGGATCGAGATGATTAATTTCAGTGGCGGCGCGTATATTGAAGCAGGGGTTGCGGCATCGACGGCGGGTTACCAACAGTACCGCTTCGATTTTTATTCAACGCTCGAGCTGGTACGCGCGAGCGACGGCGCTCCCGTTGGATTTATCCCGCAGATTAAGGAGGTAGTTGCTGAGGAGGTTCGTGCCGGATTTGCGCGATTTTTCGGCATTTGGCTGCCCATCGTGAGCGCGGGCTATAAGCGCCACGAGAGTCTCGTTGAGGTGCAGCGCGTGGTCTTCTACTACGGCGTCTATGTGTTGCTCTCGCGCGGTTATTCCATTACGGGCTGTGACCAGTTGCTTGACCCACATGTCGTCGCGTTGCTTGGGCCGACGGATCGTGTCACGATTGCACCGATTCGGTTGGATGATGGTTCGCCCGGACCCGGTAGTATCCAGGTTTCGAAGCGAATCAACAAAGCGGATGCCGTCGTCACCACACCTGCCGTCGCTACAAAATCCGTACCACCTGATCAAAATGCTGTTCTCGTCCGATACGGGGCCGAGATTGCGGCGCTTGATCTTCGCGTCGCGAGCCTCGAGCACACGCGCGCGCCGATCGTCACCTCCGCGGAGGAAGCCGCCGCGACCCTTGCGGTTCGCGGCGCACGGACGATCGACATCCCCGTGCCGTTTCTTGAGGGGAAGGGAGACTGTTGCGGCGCGATCCAGCTCAAACAGGTGCTGATCGCACGAGTCTTAGTCCAGGGCGGTCTCTACGAGGTGACGGGGGCGACGAGTTTTGTCTGTCCAAAGAAGGCCTCGGAGGGGTTGCGCGGGCGGTTGCTCAAAGGTCGTCTCGACGTCGTTGTTGCGGCGCTTGCGAGCGACAAGATTCCGAGTAAGCCAGTTGTCGTCCTTGAGTCAGGCGGCGGCGTGGACTCTCTACGGAATGGCCGCAGGTTAGGTACCCCCGCCCAGCATGACGCGCTCTACCAGAGCGCCGAGTGGCACGATAAAGGGGTGACATTTATCCACCTCAAACGAAAGGAGGCCGTGGCGAAACAATAAGTCGGAGCAATACGCAAGGTAATTGGTTGGTAGGGAGTTAGATCAGGAAAACAGTTTTCATGGCAAGGAGTTGGTTATGTTTAGGAAGATGTTTGTTGCGGTGGCAGTTGTGACGCTGGTGTTTGGTGTATTCGGGACGAGTGTGATCGTGTTTGCGGACGACGATTGGGACGGCCTCAACTTGTCGGACATCGTTGAGACCATCGTCGACGGGGCTGGGGGCCCAACCAGCGTTGTCATAAACACTCACTCAGAGCAGCTCGGCGAGATTTATATCCGCGAAGGCGATTTTGAGGACATCACGACCTCCAATGTCGTTTTCGGAGCCTTGCTGCTGCAGGCTCTTGATTGTGACGGTTGTCCGGAGGCCGGCTCGAGCCTAGTTTTTAACGGCTGGAGCAAGCAGAGCGCGCTCACCGTGATTGAGCACGCATCGACCGGGGCGATCGACGTCAGCAGTGTCGTGGCAGGGGCGGCAAAAATTGTTACCGTCCCAACTCCATCACCGTAACGATGGTCAAGGGCTAAGCGCGATCCTAGCGCATATGAGGCCAACCCTGCAGGGGTTGGCCTCGTTTTTTTGCCCGCGCTGTATGTGAAAAAGTTTATAAAGACACCCCGAGAACGAAACAAGTAGCGAGTCCGGTTCTTAATTGCTCGAGGTCTTTTGGGTAAGTCGGCTGCAGGTACGGGCACCCTTTGGTGGAATCAAATTTTAATGATCTGCAGCCGATGATAGAAAGACGGCGGGGAAGGCTGAGATGGTCTTTAGTAGAAAAGAGATTTAGTGTTGCATCCCCCGCCGCCGTATTTTGAAGGCCATTTTGGTGTATTCATCCTCTAGTAAAGTAGTAGGCTAGTTTCCAAAATGGCCTAAAGCGGAAAGAACTGGGCTATGGGCTAGAAGACAGCAGCAATGGATCGAGAAAAGAGGACTAGTGGACCAGTGCCCTAGAAATCATGGCTGCTGTCTCTTGTAGACATACTTGAACATATTTTTTCTTTTGTCAATTGACAAAATTCTCACTAGATGATAATAAAATCCAGCCAGGTTGTCTCGAACCTTTACAGGCCTCAACCTGCTCCCTGGCGGCAGGAAGGCACCTTTCACTATTTTGGAGGAACCGCAATGGGTGACCGAAAGATTTGGGCGCTTGGGTACGCGACAAGCCACGGGATGCGGATCATCTCAAACCAGGGAGACAAGCTCTCCCTCAAGGTCGCGCGGTACGGCAATATGTATATGCCGGACGACGATGAGTTCGAGGAGAAGTTTTTACCGCTTCTCGGCAGGGACGATATCGTACTCTCTTCGTGCAGCTCGAACACTGACTACCACTCGAGTATCTTCGCGCGGTGCCGCCTCGACTGGGTTCCGGGGAACGCGCTCACGCATGCATTCGGCACCAAGGTAGTCAGGCCGGAGCAGCTCTTAGAGCTCCATGCGAAAGATCCCGGGTGTTTCTATGAGTACTTACCGACGGATCAAGGGATAGGGGAGCTTCGCTACCTTGTTTTTGACTGGCTCAATATCGGGAAGCAAGTGGTGCGGGATGGCAATTCACTTTCGCATTCACTCCGCCGGCTCGCTCGACTCCGTCACTACTTCCGGCCGGATATTTCCGACTGGGCGAAGCGCTTCGCGAAGCTCGTGGTTCGCCGTTTCAAGCAGCGCCTCAAGACGTGGGGCGGTATTGAAATCGGACGTGAGGAAGGCAGGGTGGTGGAAGATCGTGTGATCGCAAAATCTACAGAGCTCTATGAGCGTTACTTCGGCGCTCAAGGCAAAGAGGCCAATGCCGCGCGACTCGAGTTCATCAAGGACCGTTTTGACTATTTCGGCATCCAGGATCTTTCCGACCACACCGAAGCAGAAGTTGAGCGACGCCTAAAGACGCTTCCTGAATATAAACTCTTTGACGGGCTTATCGGGGAAGCGCCGCGGACACGCGCGCTCGTGCTCACCTACTTGCGGAATCCTTTGCTGTACCCGAATGCCGCAGCGCTCGTGGGATATTCAGGGCTGGTGACTAAGAACGGGCAGGCGGTCCAACGTCGCCGTGGGGAACTCTCGCGCGGTAATCCATCCTTCCGTCAGGCGCTCGTGTTTGATTTCGCTGATAAGTACGCGAACATTGACCCTATTGGGGTATTTAAGGGGGTCTACTACGCATACAAGGCCCATCAATACAGCGCGTATTGGCCGCTCATCACCCTTACCCAGGATATATTTGCCCATTTTAATCTGGGCGGAAACTCCGATGAGGATGAGGTTGACGAGAGGGAGCAGGAGGCGGCTCTTGAAGAAGCGCTCACGGGGAGCCGTCCGAATGTGATCCGCGAGTTCAGTAACCGCCTGTGGATGATGGCGGACGACCTCCTGATGGTGCAGAAGAACCCGGCGATCCAGGACGCGCTGCTTGCGCTCATGGAAGATCCGGAGAATCCGAAACGCCTCTGGCATATTCTGGCTCGCGGAAATGTCAAGGGGTATGGGTTAGGGCTTAACCTCCAGATGCCGCGCTTGCGCGTGGAAAACCAGGCAAAGCGTATGATGGGCACCGTGCTCGTCGTAGCAGTGTACTATCGGTGGCTTAAACTCCTTGGTGCGCCATTGCCCCTGTGCAATGACCGCATCTATATGGGGCAGTATCGGTATGCGACTGGGGATCCGAAGGCGAAGCCCTCTGACTATGACCCCACGATCGTCACGCGTTTCTACAAGATGCGCGCAGAGGAAATCCGTGCTGCAAATGGTGTGGTATTTCCCCCGGACGTCGCGCTCAAGCTCGTGTTGCCGGAAGAGCGGCCCGTGTATCTTATGAAAGCGGATGATGAATTCTTCTGCGCGAGCCTCGCCGGCATTACGCCTCCGGAGCGGGGGAAAGAGTTTGACCGCCTGCTTGGAACTCATGCCAGCGTTGAGCATCTTTCTACCCGCATGGCGCGCCTTGAGGAGCGGCACGTCGAACGGCTCTTGAAAGGCGTTCCGGCAGAAACGAGAAAGGTTATGCAGGAATTACTTTTGCCCGCAGCGCGCGGTGCGCTCGCGGCGAGGTAGGTGTGAGGTGCAGGTCTGTTCTTATTAACTTCACCGTTCACTAGATCGGGGCTTCTACAGACCTGTACCTTCCCGATAGAGTGCGAAGGCGGCGCGGATACTCCTGACTATGGCATTGATTCACTACCAGCAGTTTTCTCAAACCAGAATTGGTTTTCACTAAACAGGGCGTCCGAGAAAACTGCGCGTCCGCGCGATGTGACCGAAACTACCTCGTCGATCCACTATCAGGTGACTCATGGGCACATCGCGTAGATTAAAAGACGTCCGACGTCTAAGTGGCTTAGACGTCGGACGTCTAAAACATCGCGCATACTGTTCTTTCCACATTTTTATAGTGTCGTGCGGATTGATTACTTGGTTAATTCACTAATACCCTTTTTATCCGCACGGCGCTTACCATAAGGCGGCAGCAGCTGACTAGTCATCAAATTTACTACTGTTCCAATAGCTTCTGCCGCTCTCTATAAAAGGCTTCGAGCTTACCAAGTGAGGGTTTCGCTATGGACCCACTACGCTCGAGGCCTTTTTTCTATGCCAAAAAATTTGACGCCAAGCATTTTTTGTTATAGCTTCCAAGCAGAATTCTAGGCATCTTTGACAACACAATACGTAAAGTTATTACTGAAAAACAATACAGAAAAGAGGGGATAGACCAATGTACAAAGCCACGCACCGCGATGCGCTTGAGATGGTTGCTGATTTTCCGGAAGGGCAGGAGAAGCGACGCCTTGTGCGGTACTTTGTCGAAACCGGACAGCTTACCGACGATGATCTTGCGTTCATGATGCGCCACGAGATGGAAAAACGCGTGGCCGAGTGCGCGGAAACCTTGAGCAACAATCACCTCGCGTACTTCCTGTGGGAGCGACTGCAAGCATATCCTGAACGGCTTGCCCGCGCGCTTGCGCAGTTGTTTCCGGACGTATTCTACACGTACGGGTATGCGTACCGGATGATTTTCAAGCTCCGTGCGAACCTCGGACCGGTCGTCATACCGCCGATACAGCCGAACGCCGATTACAATCCGTCGGTGTTTATGGCAGAGCTGCCGGAATCAGTGAAAGCTGATCTCCTTGAGCTCCACTGGGAATGTGTTTTCCGCGACTATCTCTACTGTATGAGCAGGGAAGAAGCAGTCGGGTTTGCGCTCCTTGATGAAGCGATCCTCTCTGCCGAAACGGACTACGATCGCGCACTCTATGAGCGTGTCAGAGACTACTGCAAAACGTTGCGCGACATGACCTTCCCTCAATGCATGAGCGAACTGAACGGCTCGCCGTTCCCGTCATTCCACGTGCGGTGGTGGATTGATTATGTAAAGGACAAACCGCGCGTGCTCAATATGAGCGACACCGGGACGCAGAAAACCGCGTTCGCCACGGTTGCGATGGATTTTTATGGCGCGCGCAAAGTGTTGGTGGTCTGCACCGCAAACGGCCGCAGGCATTGGGGCGATGAAATCGAAGGGTATTTTCGCGTTTCTAAAGATCGGGTGTTTGTGATAGAAAGCGCCCGAGACGCAGCGGATGCTCGAACAGCTGATGCGCAGTTTATAGTGGTGGCATATTCGACGCTCATCCACGAAGGCGTGGTTGCTGCGCTCACGGATATTCCGTTCGATTCGTTTATCTGGGATGAATGGACCTACGGGAAGCGCTTGACAGGCACCGCACGGGCCGAGCGCGCGCTTGCCTGCTCGCGGCTTCTCGAAGAGATTCCTCTCAAGCGCGTGATGGCGCTCTCGGCCACGCCGTTTGAGAACCATCCCCGCGAACTTGCCGTGGTCGCGTCCATGCTCCACGGTGAGACCTTCAAAACACCGGAGGAGTTTCTTGCGGCGCGTCCGGAAGATCCGCGGTTTCTCCGCGAGCTCATGGGCGATCTCGTCTTTGGCATTGAGCTCCGCGAAGTGAAAGACTTGCCGGATATCACCCCGGAGCCGTGGAAAGATCTCTTCGGCGCTACTCTGATCCCGCTCTCCCCACCGCACCGCGAGCTCTATGAATTTGTGCGCGAGGACGATACCGCGCGCCTGCGGTCCGGAAACAAAGCTGATCGGCTGCTCCAGGCAGCAGTGCATCCGCACACGCTTCGTGAGCACTATTCCTGGCCAGAGCACTTCGACGGATATTTCGAAAATCCGGAGCTTTCCACAAAGCTTCTCTGGCTTAAAGAGCGGCTAACGCGAGAGCTCGCCCTAGGCGCGAAAATCGTCGTCGGTACGGGCATTCATGTCGCGGGAATTACGAGGGAGCTTCCACTCGAGGATAGCGATATCCTGTGGGTCGGCGGCATTCTCCGCGAATGGTTTGGCGAGCGTTGTGTGCTTTGTCTTGACGGTTCTGTGCCGCTCACCGGTGCGCGTGGCAGGCAAAGCGCGCGCACCGCACTCATCGAACGCTGGCGGAGCGACCCGGACGCACGGATTCTTCTCATATCCATGCGCGCGTGCCCGGATACGATCAATCTGACCGTCCCCGCGCTTCCCGGCATCCGGAAGCTTTTTATCACCGCGCTCTCTTTCGGCTGGAAGCCGTGGAAGCAATTTCTCGGCAGATTCTTCCGGGAAGGGCAGGGTGTTCCGGTTTCCTACGAAGTACCGGTACTCGATGGTACGATTGATATGAGTCTGCTGCGGCTCCTCCGCGAAAAATGGGAAGCGCTTGAGCTTTTCCTTGCGCATGTGCCGCTCACCGAGGAGGAGCGTACGCTTTTCAGTAAAAAGGAGAGTCTGCACCGGCTGATTGAAGAAAACCGATCATCGCTTGAATATGTGAACGTGATCGGCGCGATGATGCTCGGCCGTGGTGAGACAGGAGCGCGAGCGCGGCTCACCGAGGAGTTTTTTCCCGGTATGACGAATGCCGCTCTCTATGCGCGGTCGTTTGAGGCGTCGCGCGAGTATAACACGTCCGGCCACATCACCCGATTTATCGTTGAGGTGGTCCGGAAGCTTGAAGCGGATGGTCTTGTTGAACTAGAGCGGATTCTCGATGCCGGGTGCGGGCCGCTCACCCTTGAACGCTCACTCGCCGCTCCGGTGTACGGCGTTGATCTGAACGCTGCGATGATCGAGACAGGACGGAGTGCGTCTCTTCATGCGGGGGAAAATGCCCGCGTGGGAGCGCTCTCGGAGATGCCTGCAGAGTGGACGCACCTCTTTGAGCTCACGGTTTGTTCGCTTGTGCTTGATTGGAGCAGCGTCGCAGAGCGGACGAAGATTCTCGGCGAGCTCGTGCGGGTAACGCATCCGCACGGGAGGATACTGCTCACCCTGACGCGCACTCAACTGACCGAGGCACTTCTCCATGCGTGGACCGAGGCGCTTCAGGAAATGGACTGTGTGGTTATAGAAGAGCTCACCGGTCTGGTGCGCGCTCTCGATGGCTCAAACGCCGCGAAGGAGCGGTTCCAGTTTTGGTCCATCTGCTTTTCGCCGAATGGCAGGCCATTTAGAGCGCAAAACCCCGACGCGTTCCGCCTTGCTTTTGAGGTAGAGCGGTCGAAAATACGACGTGGGGATGAGAATGGAAATAGTGGGCACCACGAAAAGGAGGTTTTAGAACATCGGGGTGTCGTGTATCGGGAGTTTGAAGTGGTGCAGCGCTCCGGCGTGGCGCTCCAAGCTGAGCGCGCAGGAGAGCTCGCGGCGGCGCATGAGGTAGGGCGCGCGATAGCAGCGCCTGATCTCGGTGGATGGAAATTCCACCGCACTCCGGCGAATCTCCACTGGCGCGTACTGCAAGAGCTTGTTGCGCGCGGCCTTGTGGACGTCGGCGGGGTGTGATACGGTGGGTGCGGATTTGCCACTGCGTGTAAAATTACTAACTATTCTGTTCACTAACCGGCGAGTGTTTTTTTCACGCAGTGGTTTGGGATTGGCCACCACATACAAAATTACTATGGGCTTGTTCCACTAAGGATGCCAGCTAATTTGCATGTGGTGGTCTTTGAGTGGTGCGCGGGTTGGACATTATTATAGTTGCGATTCGCTAGGCACGATTTGAGTCCCACATGCGCACAAGAAGAAGAGAAGAAGAGGAGTTGCGCGGAGCGGCTGACTAACCTGGCAGTCCATTATACCATGGCTTATGCCGTCTTCGCGCACCGTTCTGGAACAGCGGGTGGCTTCTATAATCATGATTCACTAAATTGCCGTTTTGCCGCCCAGTTTCGAGAACGTCACATGGGGAGCAGGAGGCAGCTGCTTAATCCAGGTCTTCACTATGTCCCCGATTTGCTGCCTCTTACTCCTTTCCCATACCGGCTGCGGGTGAATGCTACGGGTTTATTTTACTAAGTTGGGTCTCTCGCCCGCAGCCGGATTCGTTCCTTAATATTCCGGCGCTGTAAACACTTAACCAGAGTCCGAGTCCACTAATCGGCAGCTTTTGTGTTTGCAGCGTCGGATTCACTTTGAAGGGATGTCGGGATCTATGCTATTGCTCTTTTTCGCTAATGGAGAGCTTAAGCATTTCGGCATCTCTTGAAATGGCACTGCGGCGGAATTACTATAAGCTGGTTTCTCTAGATATGGCTTTTCCTCGCCGCAGTGCCTGTAAATAAAGTTTCTGTCCCAGCTCGAGGTGCGGTCAGTGGTGCTATAGGTGGAGTCCACTACTAAACGAATACTCACTGGCCGCATTTTTTGTGTTTTGTTGCAGAGGTGTGGCGGGCAATAAAATAGAGCAGATGTTCACTACATTATCGTTCTGCTGCTCGTCACACTTCTTGCGTTGGAGTGTTTTCCTGAAGGGAGGAAAGAATGTCTGAAAAGAGGATTTATTCAGTAAGTATCTTCGCACATAATACCGGTGAGGTTGCAAAAAATCTTATCGGTATGACCATGGTGGTGGGGAAGCTCGATGCCGTGATACTCGAAGCAAAGGGGTACTCGCGGAGTGATAACGAAAAGGACGGCCTGTACCGCCCGCTCCTTGACATGAATCCCGGCGAGGTTTTTATACCACCACGTCGGCGCGGTGTGAGCTTGATCCTCATTGCGACGCATGACCGCGGCAGGCCCGGCGGGTGTGTGCTCATCCGTGCAGGAGAGATTAACGGCGCGGTGTTTGACGGCCCGGGGAAGCTCTCTCGTGCGCTTGGGATTAACATGCCTGCAGAGGGAACGACTGAGTGGCTCGATGAAGACCGTTTCCGTCTTGTGCTGCGCGGCGTGACGCTTGTGCCGGAGCTCAAACCAGCGCGACACAAGAAGCGCGAACTCTCTGAGGCAAATGGCAATGGTATCGGCAAGGAAACGATCCGTAAGCATATCCAGCAAATCGCTCGGCGCTACCTCAAAGAGCGGCCCGCGGGTGTCGACTTCGCAGATTATATCAATGCGCTCTCGGCCCAGTGCATGAGCGCAAAAGAGTTCGCGTCAATGCTGCGACGGTAGGGGGGCAGACGCATGGATGCATCGGTTACCAGCCACGTTCACTAACCATTGCTTAGGGTGCATCCATGCGCTCGGACATAACGCGAAAGCATGCCCTTACTAAAAAACGGCTCCACTAAAAAGGGCATCTCGGTATGCTTTCGCTAAAGTGATGAGATGCGGCTTTACAACTACATTCGGCGTTCGCTATAAGCCTGATTTCCAAAGCCGCATCTCTTGGTTCAATACTGATTTGCGGGGGTAGCGTCACTATCGCGTCGTTTCGTTACGCTGTCGTTTAGCTCTACCCATCGCATTCGTCTCGTGGGAAGGCGGAATACTACAAGACCACTCCACTACCCTGCACGTTATCCGCTTTCCCACTGTTACTTTAGGAGGTCTCAACATGTCGGACATGTTGACGAATCAACTGTTTGAGTTGTATGGGGCATGGAAGCAACAACAGAAAACATCCAAGACGACATCCCCGCAGAGCTTCCGGTGGTATGTCATGACACACGCGCAACTGCTGTACCGACAGCTCCAGCTTGATCCACCCATTCTTGCCTCACTTCCGAAGCAAATCCAGCGCGACTGGCGCGGCGAAAGAAGGCAGACGATTGGCCCAAAAGTGCTCAAAGAGTACGGATCTCTTATTCTCCATCTCTATCTCGCGGAGAGCGAGAAGGGCACTTGCCAGGGCACGCTTGAGGACTTCGTTAACACGGTGGTCCTCGGAGAATGCGAAACGAAGGAGGACTTACAAGCCTTCCTCAAAAAGTTCTTTCTAGACAAATTTTCACCCTAACGCCGCTGTCTCTTTTCTGAGACAGCGGCGGGTTTGTATCTAAAATTGGAGTGTGTGCCATTTGCGACGACGATCTCCAGTGTAAGTAGGATTTATGCGTGTGCATATTTTTTGCCTTACCCCCAAACGTATAAGTCCTGGCCCTTACTTCCGTCATAATAACTATGCGGCCGCATGGTTATTATGACGGAGTGACGGAGGACGTTGGTTATGCCGTTAGTTTTTTAGTTTTCGTAACGTGGCACAGTACCGTGTGGTACAGTACTGTAATGGGCACAGTTACCACGCACACGACTAGGAATAATCCGTTTACTATATTACTCCACGAGGCAGGGAGGGACGATGTCGCGCTCGTCGGGGGGAAGAATGCCGCGCTCGGGGAAATGCTCAGGGCGCTTGTGCCGCACGGGATACGCGTGCCGGGCGGGTTCGTGGTCACTGTCGCTGCATACCAGCATTTTGTCGAGAGCGCGAACCTCTCGAGGGTGATCGCGCATGAGCTCGAGGGTCTTAATACGCAGAACGTTGCCGATCTCGCGGAGCGCGGAGCGAGGATCCGCGAGGCGATCCAAGGGGCGGCATTTCCGGCTGAGCTCGAGCAGGAGATTTGCGATCGCTACCGAGAGATGAAGGGCGAGTACGGAAGAGTTGTAGACGTTGCTGTACGTTCTTCCGCGACGACGGAAGACCTCCCGGGCGCATCATTCGCAGGGCAGATGGAGACTTTTCTCCACGTGGTCGGGGAGAGCGCACTGCTCTCTGCGATTAAGAACTGCTTTGCATCGCTTTTCACTGACCGCGCCATTTCATACCGCTCTGACAGAGGATTTAGACATACGGATGCTGCGCTGTCGGTCGGCGTGCAAAGAATGGTGCGCAGTGATTTGGCGACGAGCGGTGTGATGTTTACCATTGACACCGAGTCCGGCTTTGACAAGGTCGTTCTGATCAACGGGTCATACGGCCTGGGAGAGTTTATTGTGCAGGGTTCTGTTATCCCCGACGAATGGATCGTGTTTAAGCCAGCGCTTGAGAAAGGCGTATCGGGAATCATCGGCCGCAGAGTGGGCGAAAAGGCCACTAAGATGGTGTATGCGGGGGCTACGACAGAGAGCGTACCGGTAGCGGAGAGCGATCGACGCCGATTTTGTATGACGGACGAAGAGATTAGAGAGCTTGCGCTCTGGGGCGTTGCCATCGAGAAGCATTTTTCGGAGCGAGCAGGAGAGTACCAACCGATGGATATCGAGTGGGCGAAAGACGGGGAGACAGGCGAGCTCTTTATTGTGCAGGCGCGGCCGGAGACAGTGCATGCAACAAAAGAGGGAAATGTGTACGTGGAGTTTCGTTTGCTTGAGAAGAGGGGGGAGCCTGTTGTGCACGGCATTGCCGTTGGTACGCGTATTGCTACTGGTCCAGCGAGGGTAATTCCTGACGCCAAAGACATACATATGTTCAAGCGGGGCGAGGTGCTGGTGACAGGCACAACGGACCCGGACTGGGAGCCGGTGATGAAGATCGCTGCGGCTATCGTCACCGATAAGGGTGGGCGTACCAGCCATGCCGCGATTGTCTCCCGCGAGCTCAGTATACCCTGCATCGTGGGAGCGAGGGACGCGACGACGTTCCTCAAAAACGGGGAGCAGGTGACGGTTGATTGCTCTGAAGGGGACGACGGGTTTGTCTATCGTGGCGCTCTCCAGTTTGAGGAAGTCGTGCATCGTCTCGAGAGCGTGCCCGAGACGCGTACGAAGGTGATGCTTAACATTGGCTCGCCGGATGAGGCTCTTCGTCATCACCGGCTTCCGGTAAAGGGCGTCGGGCTTGGCCGTATAGAATTTATCATTGCCGGGCATATCAAGATACACCCGAATGCGTTGATTAATTACGCTCGACTTGTCGCCGATACTTCTGATACGCGCACACGTGAGATTGTACGCATGATAGACGAGCTTACCGCGAGGTATGCCGATAAAAAACAGTATTATGTCGACAAGCTTGCAGAGGGCATCGCGAAGATCGGCGCGGCATTCTGGCCGCATGAGGTTATTATTCGCTTTTCTGATTTCAAGACCAATGAATACCGCACTCTGATCGGCGGCGAGCTTTTTGAACCGCAGGAATCGAATCCAATGCTCGGCTGGCGTGGTGCCTCGCGTTACTACCATGAGAATTTTAGAGACGCGTTTGGGCTTGAGTGCGCGGCTTTGCTCAAGGTACGTTCGGAGATGGGGCTTCAGAATATAGTGCCGATGGTGCCGTTTTGCCGGACGCCGGAGGAGGGGAGGAAGGTCGTCTCTCTCATGGAGGAGTTTGGGTTGAGCAGAACGAGCGACCCGTCTCTGAAGATATATGTGATGTGTGAAATCCCCTCAAACGTGATCCAGGCGGATGCGTTTCTTGATATCTTCGACGGCATGTCTATCGGCTCCAATGATCTCACGCAGCTCACGCTCGGTCTTGACCGCGATGCGGGAGGACTCGCCTATATTGGGAACGAGAATAATGAGGCGGTGCGACAGCTCATAGAGCAGGCGATTGGGGCATGTCGTCGGCGCAACAAGTACGTTGGCATCTGCGGGCAAGCGCCGTCTGATTATCCAGACTTCGCCGCTTTTTTGGTGCGGCTCGGCATAGAGAGCATATCTTTGAATCCCGATACCGTTATTAAAACGCTTTCCGTGATCGCTCGAGCGGAGCGGGGTCGTGGGGGCAAAACGAACTCTATCTTATATCGTATGTGGAACAATCAATAAGTCAATGGGTTGCGAGAATGGTTGTGAGAAGACTCTCGATGGGGTGCGCACAACATTTCTGTTTTGAATGCCGAGGGTTCTCTGTAACATCCACATGAGGTGGCCATAAAACCTCTGGCTATCCCCTTGTCACTGCTGGTGTATTCTTTCTTGAATTAGTGCCCCTCAAAAAGATGATTGACACTACCCTCCCTGAGGTGTACCGTGCGGCCCTCTCTAACGAATCGCCGCACCGTGCATGCCTGGTAGTACACTGACACGCTGAAACGCTATTGCAGAGCGCACCTCGATGATTTCTAAAAGGGACGGGTGCGCTTTTGTGTTGGGTGGTTCTGTTCTATAATGAAGTACAACCGTTTGTTTTTATGAGCTTTAGACAAGAACTATACATTATGCGGCACAAGGTTATTATCACCACCATCAGCTTTCTGATCCTTGTTGTGGTAGTAGGACTGATTTTTGTTCTTGTTAAATCATATGCAAACCCTGTCCGGCCAGTAGAACAAACTCCTATGACTGATGGATTTGGCAAACCACAGCCTCAAACTGACGATGAGTCCAATCAACAAACGGCGCTTAATGTAGGAGCAGATGGTACTGCTAGAGTCATCGGCACCGTATTGAAAAATAATCACGCTTGTACACGTGATGGAAGTTGTTATCTACAACTACGAGTGCGTGATCAGGAAGTTTTGGTTGAGTATAGCCCAGGTAGAGGCTCTCTCTGCCCAAACATTAAAGCAAGAAGGCAAGGATTCGGTATTAAGGAAGGTCAAAAAGCTGAGGTTCATGGAGCTTACAGCGGGGGGAAGGGCAATCAACATTTTATTTCCACCTGTTCCTCTGAAGCTTTTTATATCCTTCCTCTTCCTTAATTGCTGTTATTCGCCAAAGATTGACCGTTGGCTACAGGGGTTGTGATATACTACCTCTAGGAGCGGAGAGGTATTTTTTGGCGCCGACTACCTTTAAATATGGAGGCCACACAAAGTTCAAACCTCGGTACCGTACAGTCGCACCACTATCATTTAAGTGGGAGGCAGGTCGCTATAGTTGTGGGGATTGCGGTGCTGATCGCGACAGCGGGAATTGGTGGATATGTTTTTTTAAAAAATTCATTACCGCAGCCACCCCAATTACCGATTATTCGTCTGTGGCATAACGGGGTTGTTTATGATGGCGTTGAGGGTTCCTATTGCTGGCCAACTCAAGAATCTTCCGCGGACGGGGAGTTTTTGAACCTCTGTGTTGACCGAGTATTTGGAGGCCCGGAAACGAGTATTCGTGTTCCTTCAGGAGACACTATGTCGATTGATGTTCAGGCATACGCGCCAGCCGAAAAGGTATGGGTGACTTTGTTTCAGGAGTCTGGTGAGCGGCTGAGCGATATACCTGTTACTGTCGGAGAAACAGTATCGACCTTCGTCCTTGATACATCACCAGGCACATACGTTGTTCTCGTTAGTGGCGCATGGTCTGATGACAAATTCGCCGGAGATATTAATTATTCCTTTACTGTCCAAGTTGTTGGTGGCACTAACAACGAGATCAATGTTGACACATCAGGCTGGCAAACCTACCGCAATGAGGAGTTTGAATTTGAGGTGAAGTATCCTGGAGGGTGGTTTAACACGCGCAACCTCATTGAGGATATTAGGGAAGAAAAACTTTTTGAATTTTCGAGTGAGAAAAATTTTACCGTAGACGCCATTACGTTACAGATAGTTCGTTCAGAAAGCATACAGAGTAAGAATTTATTCGTGGATCTTCAAAATTTAAAACCTGGAGAAACTTTTGAACAGGACCTTGTCGTATACACCAAAATTGAGGACCTCAATATCGGAGGATTTTTAGCCATTCGCCATACCGCAGACAGAAGTTCAATACCATACATAGCACTGCCTATACGGAGCGAAATCCTTTTGAAAAGAGACGGGACCACTTTTCTCTTTGTGTTTGTTGGTTCGCCAGAAATTTTTGAACATCAGAAAATCGTTTTCGATCAAATTCTCTCAACCTTCCGATTTCTTGAGCCGAGCAGGAAGGCTTTTCCGTTGGAGTAAGCATGACACTTATGAAAATCTACTTTGGTTCCGACCACGCCGGGTTTGAGCTCAAAAACAAGCTCGTTGTTTTTGTGCGCGACGAGCTCGGCTACAAAGTCGAGGACTGCGGCGCGCACGAGTTCAATCCCGATGATGATTATCCGGATTTTATCGCTCCGGTAGCGGAGCGTGTGAGTACCGAGCCGGAGACGACGCGCGGCATCGTGCTCGGTGGCTCGGGGCAGGGGGAGGCGATGGTAGCCAATAAGTTCCGCGGCGTGCGGGCGGTGGTGTATTACGGCGAGCCGTGCGCGGCTGCCATGAGTAAAAAAAGTATTTCTCCAGAGCATTCGATCATCACGCTCTCACGTACGCACAACGATGCGAACGTCCTCGCGCTCGGCGCGCGGTTTTTAGACGAAGCGACGACACTGGAAGCTGTGAAGGCGTGGCTCGAGACGCCGTTTGGCGGCGAGGAAAGGCACACGAGGCGGTTACTGAAAATGTCAATGATTGGAACAGAAAACACACCGACCGCCAAATAGGCGGTCGGTGTGGTGTGGTCATTATACCAAAAAGTTCGGACTTACTTCTATTGTTTCCAATTTGTCAAAAAGATTTTCGTTTCCTGTCAAAAACCCATCCGCCGGATGGGTCAAAAATCTTTTTGCTCCCGAAACCAAAGAAATCAAGGCGGTTGACGATATTTCATTTTCTGTAAACGGCCTAAAACGGTGGAAAAACGCGACAATTTGGCCATTGGGAAGGCGACAACGTCGTGTATAACCGACATCGCCGTGCGCTCTCTACCACCGCTGAGAGAAAGACGCGGAAGGTGATGATTTTCAGGCCGCGCGATCTCA
The DNA here is from genome assembly GCA_030697645.1 of bacterium. Lineage (NCBI taxonomy): Bacteria > bacterium. Next base: position 73,787 of record JAUYPI010000006.1, read on the forward strand.
CGGCACAGGCGAAGGCGCGGGCAACGATTCGTCGGTACCGCGCGCTTCCTTTCGCAGCGCGACGAACGATGACCTACGACAATGGACTCGAAGCCGCCGCTCACGAGACCGTTACTGCCGCCATTGGCATGAAATTCTACTTTTACCAAAACCTACTCGTCTTGGCAGAGAGGCACCAATGAAAACAGAAACGGACTCGTGAGATTCTATCTGCCGCGCACCGTGGACCTCGATACCATATCAGGCAGGCAGATTAAACATGTCGAGAATCTGATCAATAGCCGTCCGATGAGGTGTTTGAGGTACCGGACACCGAATGAAGCGTATGAGTATGAAATGAACAAATTACGTCAACGGTCGTTGCGTCAAAACAGTAAAAATTTTTATCCACAGGTTGCACTTGTAAATTGAATACGGGATAAACTAAAATAAATCGTATGTCCTTAAAAAACGGCTTCGCACAACTTCCGATCATTATTATCATCGGCATCGTAATTCTTGGTGCGGGATTTGTGGTGGTACGCAAAAATTTTCGCATGCCTCGGCTGATACTTCCCGTAGAGAAGCCAGGCCTTCCGATTCCGCAGCCAGCTCCGCTACCTTCTCCATCTCCTTCGCCGTCGCCGACGCCCTCTCCGTCACCCAGCCCTGCACCCACCCCATCTCCGCCGCCTCCCGGTTCCCAACCACCTTCGCCATCGCCGACACCTAACCCCGTTCCCGCCGGGAGCCTTAATGCGCAAAGCGCGAAAGGAATTTTTGCGCTCGACAGCGTCAAGGGGACGTACCGCGATAATGGTATTCGAAGCTATGATTTTGTAGCCGGATATGCCTGGCGTATGGGCTGGTATAATTTTGAGTCCTCAAAGGGCGTGTACGATTTCGCAGCGCTGGATCACATTTTGGGGAAGCTTAACCCTCTCGGGAAAAAGCTTTCTCTGAATATGCTCTCTTCAAACAAAACCGAGCCGGCCTATATCACGGCAGAATCCGGGGTAACCACATGGACATTCACGGATCAAAATACCCGTCATGAGGATTATGGCAAACCCCAGGTAAAGCCGGTCCCATGGGATTCATATCTGCAATCGCGATTCAGCATATTCGCCGAAAAACTTGCGAATTACCAGTCGCCGAATCCAGCAGGAGGCACAATCGCACTTCGTGATAACCCGGCATTAGCTCAAATCATTGTAACCATTCCCGGTCTTGGCTCCATCCGCGAAGGACCGGGGGGCGCAGCAACGCCAGAACTCTCAACGATGCCTGGGTATAGCCGTCAAGTTTTCATTGACGCTATCCTTGCCGCCCTCCGGGCGATTGCTCGAAATTTCCCTCAAAAACCGATTTCAGTTCCTTTTTTTCATGTGACCGACACTACGACATCGCCGTCGCTGGATCAGACGATCCACGATGCTATTCAAGCGGAATTTGATGGAGTAAAAAATCCGAAAGTCGGATATTTCCAAGAAAACCTGTCGGCCCTAAATACGACCGGAAGCATTCTTTGTTCGCCCGACGGGTCTCGCGATCCTTTGAAGCTTGCAACAGGGAAAACGTGGCTCGCATTCCAAATGTTGCAATCGTGGGTAACTCCGTTTGCCAATCCGTCAAAAAACGCGGGTACAATACCCACAGATGCCATCAGCTGTGGAAACAGTCTCATGGGGATCACGTACTTTGAAGTGTATGTGCCGGATCTCGATAACGCCGCGTGGCACGCATCGTTTCGTGATTGGGCCGCGAAGTTAAAGTAGTTACGAATTGTTCAGTAATGGGATTTCCACGCAATCTAACATCGTTGATTTTCCACACAAGAATTGCGAGCATTTCCGTTACAGTTCCACAGAGTGCAATTGTTGCAGCATAGTCGCCCAAGCAATAATACTTCTTTGCGCTTCGCAAAGGTTTAGTAATTCTTTCAAAAATTTCTTTGGTATGCGGAACAATCGCCGCGTGCGATTCTTCAGTTGTCGCCTCCATATATCTTTCCAAAATTTGCTCGGAAAGTGCGCTTAGCGGAAGTTCAAAGAACCAATTGAATAAATCTCTATTATCGGGGCAGTAATGAAAGTTGATATGGGAATTGGCCTATTGAGTTTTCCTTCGCGCGCTAATTTTTTAGCGCGCGACCAATCCGTTGGCTTCCGAAAACTTGCAAAATTTCTCTTGGTGGAGCCAAGGTGAATCGAACCCCTCTACCCGAGAGACAGCCACGGGCTCCTCACCTTAATGTCAAGTAACATTATCCACAGGCAGACCGAGATCATTCCTGCAGTAATGCCCGTGTCGCTCGCTGACCTTGAGACAAGAGCGTCACGGGTGGTCGGGCTTGTTCACGCTGTTCAGATTGACGTGATGGACGGGTACGGTTTCGTCGTTCAAATATTTTGAACCCTTTAAAAAACGTGGTAGGTTATAGCAAGTAGCACACTCGTTACGTTCTTTGTCTTCGAATCCTGTAACCGTAAGGAGTACAGAATGGATCGGAAGTTTAAGCTCGGCTCAAACGAAGTTTTGCGCGAGCACGTACGTACTCTCCTTACGGAGAAGGGCGAGATGCGTATTGGAAGTCTCGTGGGGGGTGTCATGTCGCGAGAAGGCCACCCGATGCCCTACGAAGGGCAGCCGCGTCTCCTGCATATCATCGCTGGGATGGTTGAGAAAGGAGAAATAGCGGAGCGCTACGTCTCTAGCGAAACAAGGGGAAACAATGGGGATGAGTTTAGGCGCAGGCAACACTTGGTTCGCCTCGGCAATACCGAGATAACGGCGATCGAGCCGGCGGCGGAAACGCCCTCATCCAGTGTCGGGAAAGAAAAGAAGCAAGAGTATATCCTCCGCGCGGCTCTCGCGCGGGAAGAAATGCTCGACCCGCCTGCCGGAAAAAATCGAATCCTCACCGAGGCGATTCGGCTTGCGGGCTTGAGCATCACTCCGGGCGGCGCGTGGTACCGAGCGTTCGACGGCCTTGTTTCCGCAGGCGTATTTCACCGAGAGGCAGATAAAGAAAACGCGGATGTGGTTCGTTATTCTCTCACTGACGCTGGCCGCATAGAAGCGCGGCGTAGTGCTCCCGCGCGAGGGATCGGGCGTGGCGGTGCAGAGTCGTGTCCACCGCTCTCCCTTCCCACAACCGAAACGCCGTCGGTGTCTCCATCGGAAGTACCGACGTCAACACCGAGAGCGGCACCCGAGCAGGCCGTGACGTATCTGTCTCGTCGCGCCGAGGAGCCAGTCGCGGTCTCCGAGCTCACGGCGCTCCTCAGCCGCGTATTCGTATTTGCCGATCACCTAGGGAGCATCAGTACTGCTCTGCTTCGCGAGCACGATGAACTTCGCGCTCTTGGCGCGCATGTTAGAGAGGGTCTCAGCGCTCTCGAGGAGAAAGTGAGCGGCTGTGTCCACGCACTTGAGCGCATTGAGAAGGTCGAGGAGGCGACGGGGAGGCGCGCGACGGACGACGCGAATGCACTCGCGACTCAGCTCGACGAGCTCCGCATGAGCTTCAGTGCCGCGCGGGATACGCATCCTCGCGATCTCGAGCTCGCCCGTGTGGTGCGCGAGTTCAAAGAAGAACTTTCTCGCCGCAGCGAGATGTTTGCGAACCTCGACGCAATGCACGCACGGCTTCAAGCGTGGGTTCTGGACGGGGACGCGCCTCACGCCACGTAACTCGCCCCCATAGTACTCCACGCTTTACAATGAGGAGAGCACCATGTCTGACTTCGATATCGTGATCGAAGGGGGACAGGTCGCTGTCCCCCAATCAACCAAATCGTCCTGCGCCGAGAGTACCGCTTTGAACGCGGGCAACCCCCTCGAGCGTTTACTGCAACGATCAGAGATACGCTCTCTTATAGCGCGTATACTCCGCGGCGAGCCGGTGACGAGCGTCGAAAAGCGCGCGGCGCTCTCCGAGGGGCAGTGCGAGGATGCGCAAGCGCGCGTGGCGCTCGCTGATCTTATCTTTATCGCTCTGCGGGGCCCCGACCGACGTCCTGATACGGATCACTCCATCCGAGAGCAGCAACCCGAGCAAGTGGCGAAGCCCTTGGCAGCGCAACCTCGACGTGGTCGTGGACGGCCGCGAGCGGAGCCACTGTTGTCTTTTGATGAGGCAGTGCGTGCCCTACCGCTCTTGACCCGTCGCGAGGCACAGGTTTTCAAACTTCGCTATGGCATTGGTGGTAAGGGCCAGAAGTCTGTCTCAGAGACTGCGTCCTACTTGGGGGTTTCGACCGCGAATGTATATACAACCGAGCGCAGCGCTTATGTGAGGCTCAAACGCTCCTCTGTCGTGCCGCAACCGGGACAACAAAGCGGTACAGAATCGGCGGATCAACGCACGCCACACACGATAGAAAGGACGTTGCCAAAGAAGCCAGAACAGAACCGCGAGCGGCATTTTCCCAGGTCCGAAAGGCGGCGTGGCCCGAGGCCAAAGGCAGACAAGCCCGTCGATGATGCACTGCGTGAGTTTGAGCAGGAGCGGCTGCGTGCGCTCGTCCTTGAAGACGCTCGCGAAATGCATGGCGAGCGCGAGAGCGCGGCGAGAGCTTTGTTCACCGAAGCCCCGGAAGCCCGGTACGAGCCGGAGGCGTGGATTGGCACGATCAGCGCGTACTTTGCTGCCGCAGTGCGCCGTCCTCTTTTGTCGGCAGAGGAGACGTTGCAACTTTTCAAGAAGATTGATGCCGAGCGCAGCGAGATCGAGGCGCTCCTCAGCGCTCACCCTGCCGGCGCTCTCTCGCTTGAGGCTGCTCGACGGGAGCGCCCACCGTGGCACAACCTCGTTCGCTGGATGACGCTAAGGGAGAGAGAGAATGAACCGCACACGTCTGAGGAGAAGGACAGAGACGCTCGAGATCGAGAGTTGCTCGATATGTCGGAGACGACCACTGAAGATGAGGAGACAGACGATCCAGAAGTTGCTCCAGGTCGGGTGCTCTCGCGCGCACTCGAGATACTCGAGGGACGACTTCTGAAGGATGGGTCTACGCTCGCATGCGCGGCGCTCTCCGTGCTTCTTTCTGAAGCTACGCCACGCCTCTCTCGGCTCATGGCGCTTGAGACAGAAGCCTTCGAGCACAACATGCGTCTGGTCACCTCGATTGCCTCACGGTTTCAGGGATTAGGGCTTGAGTACCTTGATCTTGTACAGGAGGGTAATATCGGCCTCATGCGGGCGATTGAGAAGTACGACTGGCGGCGAGGAATCCACCTCTCGACGTACGCAGTGTGGTGGATTCGACAGGCGATTTTCCGAGCGGTTTGGGACAAGGGCAGCACGATCAGAATTCCGGTGCATATACGCGAGGCGACAATGAAACTACGTGCGGCTCATGCGCGCATCATGGCGCGGTCGGCAGGCGGTCGCGAACCTACGGACGAGGATCTTGCGCTCGAGCTCGATTGGGAGGTTAGCGAGGTATCCAAGGTGCGCGATACTCTCCGGCTAGACTCTACGCGCTCGCTCGATCAGCCGGTTTCGAGCCATTCGTCCGGATCCGACTCGGATGGGACGGCGCTCCTCGCGTTCATTCCTGATGCGAATGCGTCTGATGCCGGAGACCCTGTTACTGACATCGAGCGTCGAGAGGACGTAGCGCAGCTCCTTAAGACGCTCTCGCCGAGAGAGGAGAGGGTGCTGCGCCTGCATTATGGTATTGTCGAGGAGAAACCGCAGACACTCGAGCAGATTGGACGGGTTTTTGGCGTCTCGCGCGAGCGGATCCGGCAGATTGAGGTGAAAGCGTTTTCTAAATTACGACGGCGCATGCAGGCGCTCGACATCTCCTCGGAAGAGGAAATGGGAGAGAAGTTGCAATCGTTCTTTTCTCATCCGCGCGAGGACTCGCGCGAAGCACAGAGGAGAGCGTGAAGCCCCGCGACCACATGTCGCGGGGCTTAATTTTTTATAGGACTTACGCGTTTGGCGCATTTCTTTGTTGCCTTCGTCGCTCAAACCTGTCGCTCGTAGCTTCAAGTACGTCTCGCGTTTTCGCTCCTCGGCGTCTCGATACTCTGCTCAAACGCGTAAGTCCTATGTTCAATGAAGTCTGTTAAAAATGGCTCTTCGGCTGTAAGATAGATATATGCCTGCAACTCATAGTGGCGTTGAAATTATTCCCGCCATCATGCCGGACTCGCTCGCGGACCTCCTCGAGAAGGCAGGGCGCGCTGCGGGAATCGTGCCGTTTGTACAAATTGACGTGATGGACGGCAGGTTTGTGCCGAGCGTTGATTGGCCGTACACTGGCGAGAGCGCACAAAAAGAATTTGAAGAACTCGTGCGGGGCAGTAAGACCTTGCCATTCGCCGAAAAGCTCAACTACGAAGTTGACCTCATGGTCGCGGAGCCGGAGCGCTCTGTTGCGGATTGGGTGCGCGCGGGTGTGAAGCGCGTCATTGTGCATATTGAGAGCAGTACGTATATCACGGCCGCGCTGATCAGCGGTCGCGCCGCCGCAGAGGTGCGCGGTGGCGGAGTTGAATTCGCAATCGCGCTCAATACAACGACAGAGAACACCGTGCTCGGCCCTTACCTCGACCATATAGATTTCGTGCAGTTCATGGGGATTGAAAAAATCGGCTACCAAGGCCGAGCCTTTGACGAGCGCGTGCTGGGGAAAATCCGCGATTTACGAGAGAGGCGCTCGGGTGTTATCATAAGTGTTGACGGCGGCGTCAATTTCGACACCGCGCCGCGGCTCATTGAGTCGGGCGCGAATCGGCTCGTCTCCGGATCAGCCATTTTCGGAAGTGACGATATCCGAGCCGCAATTGAGAAACTACAAACTTCGGCAAAGTAAACCATGTCGGCACAATTATGAACAAGGAGCTAAAACAAGAATTTGCGCGGCTGCACATCCGTCTCGATGCCATCGAGATGGACGTTCGATCTGTTAAGTCAGACGTGTCAAACATTAAGTCCGACGTGTCTACTCTGAAGTCGGATGTATCTACACTCAAGTCCGATGTTGCTGGGTTGCAGTACAATACTGCGGTACAGTTTCGTGAAGTGCGAAATGATCTCGCGATGCTCATGAAGAACCTCGATCCGCTTGGCGATCCAAATGAAGCGGCGGATCTTTATGGTCGCGTCAAGTATCTCGAATTGAAGCTCGGCATAGAGAGTGGTAAATAAATCCATGCTGTCTTTGCTTTTTCTTATACTTATGGGTTTGACTGTTTGGTTTGGATTTCAAAAAAAGTTTGTTGCACTCGCCATAACCTCTACGCTGCTCGTTCTTCTAATCGGGTTTTGGATTTGGCTCGGAACTCAAGTGATAATCAATTAGAGAAGATGCCCCACCTCCACGAAGACAAAATAAAATTTCTAGAGAGTAAAGCGAATGAGATTCGCATTTCGCTCATTGAGTCACTTATCGCAGCTGGCTCTGGCCACACGGCAGGCCCCTTGGGCATGGCGGATATTTTCACCGCGTTTTATTTTCACATCCTTAATCACGATCCGAAAAATCCGCTCTGGGAAGAACGGGATAGACTCATCCTTTCAAATGGTCACATCACGCCGATCCGTTATGCTACCATGGCGCACGCGGGGTATTTTCCGATTGAGGATTTGAAAACATTGCGGAAATTCGGCTCGCCCCTTCAAGGGCACCCCGAGCGCGAGCGTTTGCCCGCGGTCGAGACCACGTCCGGGCCGCTCGGTTCCGGACTCGGCCAGGCGGCGGGGTACGCCTACGGCGCGCGCATGGACGGCAAGAAATTTCGCGTCTATTGCCTCATGTCCGACGGCGAGCAGCAGGCGGGGAATACCTGGGAGGCGGCGATGTTTGCGGGGAATAACAGGCTCGCGAACCTCACGGCGGTGATGGACAGAAACAATATACAAATAAACGGTCCCACAGAGGACATTATGCCCCTCGAGCCTTTGCGCGCGAAGTACGAGGCGTTCAACTGGCATGTGATCGAAGTCGGCGGTCACGATTTTGAGGAGTTCGTCGCGGCGGTCGAGGAAGCAAAAGCAGTACTTGAAAAACCGACGCTTATCCTCGCGCACGTGATCCCGGGCAAAGGCATCAAAGAGATCGAAGGCGACTACCGCTGGCACGGCTGTACCCCGGGAGGCGGGCCCGAGGACGTGTTTAAGAAAGCGGAGCAGGGGGCGAAGTTTTTGGAGGAACTGCGGGCGCTTGGAGAAATGATTAAAAACGCACACGTGTAGCTCAACGTTCCAAGTGAGAGATTTAAGGGTATGGAGCCGAAACTGATACGTGAAAAAGTCAAGCCGGACGAATTGGTAAGACTGATACGCGATGGACTTTACGATACGATGGCGAAACTTGCAGTAGATGTTGAGCGCGGGATTCTTGCAATAGGCGGCGAGTGGCATTCCGACGCAGAGGAAGTGTTGACCGCGGATGGTTCTCAAGCGAATAATGTGTGGGGCGTAAATTTTTATCCTTGGAAAGAGTCGCGGGAGCGCATTGTCTATACATCGCTCATTAACCTCAAGCCGCTCGTTCCGCATCGAAAGATGGAGATTACGGATCTGGGCATGCGAACGAAGATACATGATCTTGTCACGCGGTTATTGCTCTATGACGACGAAACCTTACCAGCCGAATAGCGAGAAGTGGCAGTCGTTTCCACGTGATGTCCAAATGCGGCATATCGCCGCAGAGCTCACGCGTGCAACGAGCGCCGGAGCGCGGGGGCAAGGAGAACTTGAGCAGGAATCGCTCGAGCGGTCGCTCATACTTGTGGACGCCTCGCTCGCGGACCCGCAATGGAATGATAAAAAAGCACTCTATCGGCTTCGCGATGCGCTTGCTGCACTGTACGCAAAACATCTCGATCCTGCATTGAGCCGCTATATTGCCGAGGTATTATTGACCACCACGTCTTAAAAACATGAACAACAAATCAGCGCCTATCTTCATCATGGTGGTCGTAGGTGTTCTTGCGATCGTCCTCCTGGGTGGAATGTATTTGTCGCGTTTTTTTTCAACGAGCAACACGGATCGTAGCGGTGCAAAAACTGCCTGCACCCAAGAAGCAAAACTCTGCCCCGACGGCACCGCCGTCGGCCGCACCGGTCCGAACTGCGAGTTTGAGGCGTGCGCAACTTCGGACAACCAACTGCCAACGACCAATGAACCGAATACGTCAGAGTGGAAAACGTATCGGAATGAAGAGTATGGGTTTGAGATGAAGTACCCGCCAACATGCCGCGTTTATTTAAATGAGGTATTCGCGAAGCCGCCTACGCCGACGTGTTTTTCCATTTTTGTGAGAGGGGAGAATAGCTTTAATCTTGAAGAGTTTCTCGAAAGTGCTAAACAAGACAATTCACTTACGGCGTTCAAAATCGGCGGTGAGGCCGCTTACCGTATTCAAGGAACCATAAAGAAAATGGATACTATAGTGGTCAAATATAATGGTTTTGTGTACACTTTTCCGGATGCCGACTTCTTATTACGGGAGGGTATTTTATCCACCGTTAAATTCACCAACTGATCGTCTCCATGATTCTTGATTCATAATTCTTACTTCATCCGTCATGTTCCTCAACCCATACGCAAAACTCATCCAAAACCCGTTTGATCTCGCCTCGCTCGAGAAAAAGCCGACACGGGACGGCTTCGGAAAGGGTACGTGTTGACATACAATTGTATAAGTATACAATAGTATATATGGCTACCATAGACTATATCACAACCAATATTCGTCTGCCGAAGGAAGATTTAAAAGTATTGAAACAGGAGGCGTTCGCGAAAGAGCAAAGTGTGGGCGCGCTTCTTCGGTCTTTGGTTCGCGAACATTTTACGGGGCGTGCGGGGGTGCACACCAAACGCGCGCGTCGTTCCGTATGGGATCTTCCGAAGCGCGCACAGAAAACCGGTGCGCGAAATCTCGCATCCAACGTTGACCGCATCGTGTATGGAATATAACCGAAAAATATTGGTTGACGCGAACGTGTTTATTGCCCTTTTGAACAAAGATGACGCACTGCATCTCCGGGCAGTCGCTCTTTGGGCCGACATGAAGCAAGAAAATCGCGAGCTCGTTACCTTGAATGTTGTCGCGTCTGAGGCGCTGACCGTTTTGAGCCAGCGAGGAAGCAAGGCGCTCGCGCTTGAATTGGCCGAGACGCTGTACGGTGATGGTAAAAATGATATAGAAATGGTATATGCCGACCGCATGCTCGAAGAGAGAGCGCTCGAGCGATTTCGGAGCATTCGCAGTAAAAATTTTAGTTTTGTTGACACTATCATTTTGGCGGCATTAGAGCGGTACGCCATACCGGCGCTCGCCTCGTTTGATCGCATCCTTGAGAGGTATGCGAGCGCCGGTACCTTACGGCAGGTGTAATCGAGCCCTGAATCTTTGGCACGCCTAGAAATCTCCATGGTATGCACAAGCGCACCACAATTGTTTCTCTGGCACTCATCATTGCCGCCGCGGGCGGGTATGTGCTGTATGCTTCAATCATTGGAGACGTGACGCAGGACAGTGGAAGTACGCAGGCGTGCACTGAGGAAGCAAAACTCTGCCCGGATGGCAGCACCGTAGGCCGCACCGGGCCGAACTGCGAGTTTGCGGCCTGTCCCAGTCCGGAAATTATTTTTGGTAAGAAAGCCGAGGAATTATGCGGGCCGCAGCCACCGGCAGAGTGTGGGCCAGGAACAGCGCTCGGATGTTACACGAAAAGCAAAAAGTGGTCTTGTTACCCAGAAATGACTGGGTTTGATACCTCGGACTGGAAAACCTACCGGAGTGAGGAGTATGGGTTTGAAGTGCGTTACCCACAACAATGGTACAAACACGAAGCGGAGCTATTTCTTTTTTTAACTCCGACGAGCCCTGAGGTTATTACCGAATCACCTGGGATTAACTTTGTTCTGAAGCCGCTCGAAGGGCGAACAATCCAGCAGTCAGAGGATACGATAAATTTTGATCGCGAGTGCCAGCCAACAATTTTTGGAGGAAGAGGTGCGACCAAATGTCATCCGGTTATTTCTTTTGCTGGAGAAAGCTTTACATTTATTCGAATGTCAGACGGCCAGTATCTTTCAATCGGTGATTATTTAACGAGCGATCTTTCTGGCCTCATTCTCTCCACCTTCAAGTTCACCAAATGAGCGCCTCCATGATTCTTGATTCATAATTCTTACTTCATCCGTCATGTCCCTCAACCCCCAAGCAAAACTCGTCCCCAACCCTTTCGACATCGCCTCGCTCGAAAAGAAGCCCACACGGGATGGGTTCGGGAAAGGCCTTGTTGAGGCCGGAGAGATAGAAATACATGATAAAATACGATTATGCATACGATAAACCAAAAAATTAAAGAGATTACGGACACAATCGTTAAAGAGTACCAACCGGAGAAAATTATTCTCTTTGGCTCGTATGCATGGGGCGAGCCGCATGAGTGGAGTGATGTTGACTTGCTTGTGGTAAAAGAAAGTACAAAGACGCAGCTCGAACGACGACGCGAATTGCGGCGCTTGCTTTTAGACGCAGACATGCCGCTTGATATTTTAGTGCACACAAAAAAGGAATTAGAGGACAACATCAACGAGAAACGCAATCTTTTTTTAGAAGACATAGTCCGTAATGGCCTTACACTTTACTCTGCTACGCAGGGCGAGATTGAGCTTACCCATACGCCCGCAACGCTTATTACATGAATGACAAAACGACACAATACGCTGGCGAGTGGTTTGAGAGAGGAGACGACGATCTCCAGGTTATGGAAGTGCTCCTGAGGAACGAGAGTATCCCCAATGTTGTTTGTTTTCATGCGGAACAGGCGGCAGAAAAATACCTGAAAGGATTCCTGGCGCATCGTGAGCGACACGCCCGCAGGGTGCACGACTTGTCCTCACTATTGCGGGTATGCTGCGAGGTGGATGCGTCATTCAAAGCGCTACAACATGACGTAGAATTTCTTGGCGATTTGTACTTTTCGTCACGTTACCCGGACAATTACACCGTGTATCAAAAGAAGGACGCCGAGGAAGCACAGGCAGCTGCGATGCGTGTCAGGGCATTCGTCCTGGGGCGAGTAAAAGGAAACAGCGCAGATGGTGAGCCCGGCTTTGGCACCGTCGGTCTCATTGTTGGCGTTGTCGCGCTCGCGGTGTTCGTTGCTCTCGGCGCGGTCGTTTTGCGCAGCCGAGAGGGAGCGGAGGACGGCGTTGCCGCCTGCACCGAAGAAGCAAAACTCTGCCCCGACGGCACCACCGCCCTCCGCACCGGGCCGAACTGCGAGTTTGCGGAGTGTCCGCTGGTCTCCACACAAGAGGCCGGACATTTAAATGTTCAGACCGACCCCGAAATGGTTATGAGGGAGGTCGCACGACTGTTGCTTACTGCTGATAGTATTGATGCTGTGTTACCGTATTTTGACGATGGTTCTCAGTCGGTGCTCAAGCGGCGTTTTTCAGAGACAGCCCTCATGCGCTCGTTGGGTACGACTTATCAATCGGCAAAGCTTGTGGAACGAACCGATACTATTGCTACATTTGGAGTAACGGTTGCAGCGCAAGACACGGTTTATCACGGCACGATAGTACTTTATAAGTTTGAGGATGGTAGCTGGAGGATAACTTCGCCTTGAATTGTATGATTTACAGAGACGCGCATCTCGTCGAAAACCCTTTCGACCTCACCGCGCTCGAGAAAAAGCCGACGCGCGATGGGTTTGGAAAAGGCCTCGTTGAGGCTGGGGAGAAAGACCCCCGCGTGGTGGTGCTGTGCGCTGACCTTGCGGATTCCACGCGCGCGCAGTGGTTTCGGGATAAGTTTCCGGATCGCTACATCGAGCTTGGAGTTGCGGAGCAGAACATGGCGACGGTTGCAAGCGGGCTTGCGAACTACGGGAAGATTCCCTTCATGGCCTCATACGCGGCATTCAATCCGGGGCGCAACAATGAGCAAATCAGGACGACGATCGCGCTCAATAATGTGCCGGTGAAAATCGTGGGCTCGCATGGCGGTATCAGCGTCGCGCAGGACGGTGCCACGCACCAGGCGCTCGAAGATGTGGGACTTATGCGTATGCAGCCGAACATGGTGGTCATTGTGCCAGTGGATGCCGAAGAGGCGCGGAAGGCAACGTATGCTGCGGCGTTCAACGGGGCTCCGACATATCTCCGCTACACGCGTGACAACCGGCCGGTGTTCACCACCGCCGACTCTCCGTTTGAGATAGGGAGGGCGAATTTGCTCTGGGACGGTAATCCCGAGGGAGACCTCGACGTCGCTGTCATCGGCTGCTCCCCGGTCCTGCACAATGCGCTCATGGCGGTTAAAGAGCTCGCCGAAGAGCGCGGACTTAAGATTGCGGTGCTGAATTGCCACACAATAAAACCGCTCGACCGCGATGCGATTGTCGGCATTGCAAAGCGAGCCGGAGCCGTTGTCACCGCCGAGGAACACCAAATCGCTGGCGGCATGGGCTCGGCAATCGCAGAACTACTTGTCCAAGAACATCCAGTACCGATTGAATTCGTCGGCGTCCACGATCGCTTCGGCCAGTCAGGAACCGTCGAGGAACTTTTCAAGGAATACGGCCTCGATGCGTCGCACATCAAGGAGGCGATCGTGCGGGTGCATGGACGAAAACAAGCCCTTAACTAATTACTAATCAATATCTAAACGATCTGAATTATGGGGCTAGAATTATGAATCATGGGGGTTTTGAATGGTGAAAATTCAAACAAGTATACGCGACCATAATTCATGATTCCTACTTCTTAATTCACCGTGACCAATCGTGCAAAAAATCATCGTTGCCTCAAAAAATCCGGTGAAGATACATGCGGCGGAGGATGGATTTCGGCTCATGTTTCCCGAGGGAGCATTTGAGATCGAGGGCGTCACGGTACCTTCCGGCGTCCCTGACCAACCGATGTCGGACGCGGAAACTTTTGCGGGCGCATGGAACCGCGCCACGGGTGCGAGCGGGGTGGCGGCAGACGCGCATTTTTATGTCGGCATCGAGGGCGGGATTGAGGAGCGAGACGGCGAACTTGCTGCTCTCGCGTGGGTGGTTGTGCGCTCAAGCGACGGCAGGTTCGGGAAGGGAAGGAGTGGGACATTCTTTCTACCGGAGCGTCTTGCGGTGCTTGTACGCGCTGGCCGCGAGCTCGGCGATGCGAGCGACGAAGTCTTTAACGAGAAGAATTCTAAACAAGGCCTCGGCACCGTGGGGTTCCTCTCTGGCGGTGTTATGGATCGGACACAATATTATGTGAGTGCTGTCACCCTCGCGCTATTTCCGTTCCGGAACGCGCATTTGTATTCAAACCGCATAGCTACCGCATTTCTGCGGTCGCAAAAATGACGTGGAAGGGTTTGCAGTAGATGATGACGGAGTCGTATCGGCTTATATCCGTGCCCGCAGGGACGGGATAGTTTTGGTTCCCGCGGTTGCCTTTGAGTGCAGCGAGCTCGATGCTCTGCGCTGGGTCGCTGCCGCGCGCAAGAAGCACGCGTAAATCCGGCCCGTTCGTGACAGAGAAGTTTTCAAGGCGAAGAACTGACGAACCGTCGGCAAGCCGGTAGAGCGTTGCGCCTCCTGACGCCTGGTGGAAGCTGTCACGGCCGGTGAAGGTTCCGGAGCCGAGGGCGGTAGGCCCTGCAGGTTCTTGAGGTACCTCTGTAGAGTTACCGCTCATACCACTCTCGTCGCCCATCATTCCCTCATTGTTCATCATGGGCATCGGCTCACTCATCATACTGTCCGGCATCGTGGCCGCGGCGTCCATGATGTCTTCACGCATCATCTCGAGCTGCTCCGGCGGCATACCCTCCATGAGCGAGGGATCATGCGCGAGCATGTCAGCAGTCGGGAACGCTTCGTTAATCTCACGATTCAGGAAGAGCGGCGAGCCAAGATACCAGGCTGCGACACCGAGAGCAATGACGGTCATGGCGTAAATATATTTTTTCATATTTTATCACCACGCTTGCGGGGGCGACGCTTGTGCTCAATACTATAGTAATACGGTATGGTCCGCAACGAACAGAAAAACGAATCGAAACTTGATGCGGGTATATTCGACGATGCCAAACGCTCTCTTACTCCCGAACAATACGCCGTGACACAGCAAAAGACGACCGAACGGCCGTTCGAGAACAAGTATTGGGACAATAAAGCGCACGGGAAGTATCGGTGCGTGGTTTGCGGTGCGCCACTTTTTTCTTCAGAGGAAAAGTTTGACTCCGGCACGGGCTGGCCGAGTTTTACGGCACCGACATCCGAGAGTGCGCTCGCCATGGCTGAAGATACGACGCAAGCCAGCGAACGCACCGAGGCGCTCTGCGCGCGCTGTGGTGCGCACTTAGGGCACGTCTTTGACGACGGGCCGCGCGAGCGCGGCGGCAAGCGCTACTGTATCAATTCGGCGTCGCTCGATTTTACGCCGCAGAACGCAAGCGAGGTAGCTCCCAGAGTTCGAGACCCCATTGCGAACGATATTTCGGACGCGCTCACGGCGAACACAACACCAGAACACGCGCCGACCGAGACCGCCACATTTGCGGCTGGTTGTTTTTGGGGTGTGGAGGCTGGGTTCCGAGAACTGGCAGGCGTCGTTACTGTTACAGTGGGATATTCAGGCGGGCAGACAAAAAACCCCTCGTACGCCGAGGTCTGCGGCGGCACGACGGGCCACGCTGAGGCAGTGAGTGTCGAGTACGACTCACGGAAGATTTCGTACGACGAGCTGCTTGCGGCGTTTTGGGCGATGCACGATCCGACCGAGCGCAATCGCCAAGGGCCGGACGTCGGCAGTCAGTACCGCTCGATCATTTTTTATCATACACAGGAACAGGAGCGTTCTGCCCGCGCCTCAAAAGAGGCGTTCGAGAGGGAGGGGAAGTACGGAGCGAAGACGATCGTGACCGAGATCATCCCCGCGACACCGTTCTACCGAGCAGAGGAGTACCACCAGCAGTATTTTGCAAAACAGCGGTAACTGATTTTGTACTAAAAACTCTTGCTTTTTTTAAATAGATATGGTATCCTTTTGTTGGATAGTTGGATAGTTGGATAGTTGGATAGGCGGGGTAAACCGCCGCACATTGACTTTCGAGAGAGGAGTGAGGTCATGGCAGAAGATCAAGAACCGCGGATGAAGGCGTTAGCGCGGCTTAATGAGATGGAGCTTTCTCCAACAAACCCTCATGTGCGTGCTGCCGCAAAGCGACTCCGTTTTAAACCTGAAACCCTCGTTAAGCGGACAGAGGAGGCGTTCCCGTCAAAATTTGAACAGCGAGTTTATGTCATCATAAGCCGCATATGGAAGCGAGCCGCGCACCCGGAAACCATCTCCGCATGTTTCCGCTATTTTAATAGCGGACAAGATCTCTACCCAGCCGATTTCGGTGCGAAGGGTAAAGGCAACAGGGTGCTTGAGAATACTGCGCAGACTCTCTTACTAATGAGCCGAGGGTTTGTCAGTAAGGACGTGGCAATGCGCTTTGTGGAGCGGTTTGGGGATCGGGCAGAAGAAGTGTACAACCTGATCGGGGATAATCTCCAGACCCTTATGCGCAAGCTTGGTATGCGCACCTTTTCATCGCAAGCGATGATGGGGATTCTCTACGCAGTTGCGTATTCAGACAGTGAACACCCGGAAGTGCTAGATCTCGATATTGTCACCGTTGACGATGTTGAAATGGTTCTTGGCCATTTTACGGAATGGCCTGATGATAACCAGAAAGACATCGTAGCCCTGGGGCGCGTAGAAGAAGACGCATATGAAGAAAGGGGTGATGAATAATGGACTGGGGGAGTGAAATCCTGGATGAATTGGAGGGCAAGAAGAAAATACCGGCGAATGTCCTTGCATTGATCAGGCCGTCAGTCGCACTTCTGGACCTTGGCCTCCCGGTGGATGTTCTCTATGAACATACACGGTGGAGCATCCGAGATCTATTGAGACGGGTGCATCCTGACCAACGACAAGGCGAGATGGTTGCAGGGTTGAAGACACTTTCTGACGCCTTTGATTTTATCAAAGACCAGGAAGTGTTTGCTGACGCATTGACTAAGGCGCGAGATGACCGTTCGTATGAGCGTCTTGGAGAACGTTCACTTCGGGCACGAATTCAGAGCTTACAGGATGATATTGCAAATCTGCGCGCGCGGCTTCATCATCAAGAACAGGCCCATCCGGAAGATATAGCGCAGTTAAAAGTGCAACATCAAGCTGACCTGCGTGCGCTCAGAGAGGCGCAGGAAAGACGTGAAGCGTTCTTTCAGGCACAGGAATCTAAAATCCGGTTCGGCGAATGGTTTCAGAGTTACCTTGCGGGGCGGATGATGGGCTTTGCTTCAAAGAGTGGAAGTGTCAGGCCGATCACCGGACATATGCAGATCATCGTCGCCTCGTTCGCTTTTTCTTTTTCCGCTCCTCCTGACGAGAAACGAAAATCCGAAATGTACGCGAGGTACACCGAAGCGGTGGAGAAATTAGCGCGTGGCAGAAAAGTACTGCCCAAAGAGAAATCCGATCCTCTGCGCGATTTCATCGCAAGCCACAACCTTGCTGCGGTCCCGGCCATCGAGTTGTTCGAGCGAGCGAAATCCTCCGGACTCAATGCGCCAGAGATCAGATGGAGTTTCCGACATGCACGGCGCGAACTGGATCTGACTCGCATGGGAGGTGCAGATCCAGGAGGGGTTGTACAAGAAACATCGCTGGAAGGATGGACGAGCGCGTTAGAAAACAGATACCAAGAGGCTCTCGAATACCTTGCTCGCGGGTTGAGTGTGCTGTACATAGATCGAGCTGCTGTTATGCCCCAGAGGATTACTATTGATCATCAAGTATTCGAAGGGGATGCGGTAAGTAAGGCCCGACTGTATCTACTTGGCACCGTGGATCCTGCAATAGCGTTTGAACACCATTATATTCCACCCGCGGAATATACATCTCCTCGCCTGCAGCTCACCGACGCGATTGTTCCGCACGTTGAGCCGTTTCTATGCCCTGGACGGGGGATCGTTGGACTTTCTGGCGCTCAACCGTTTACCTTGACACCGATATATCCCAATACCGAATGGGAACAACTCATGGAACGAAAGGAGACGATGACGAAAAGTAAAAGTACTTTATTTTTTTCTCACATCGTTCTTGGTGTGGAATAGTTACTCTATATCACCCCAATGCTCACTGTTTGTGCGCATTGGGGTGATTTTTATAGTCGTCATTTGGGGTCTGATCCTCACCCTTCGGTAGCATTTTTTATGGTCTATAACGTGAGTTTTGTGTTGCCGTAAAGATGCGGTAGGATATATGAATGGAACATCGAATGTCATACACAATCCGCGGGTTTTTTGATTTTGTGCGCGAGCAGGGCGTGGTCGGCTTTGCGGTCGGCTTCATGGTCGGCGGAGCGGCAACACGGCTTGTCGGTTCGCTCGTCGGGGACGTCATTAATCCGCTTCTCGGCCTTGCGCTTGGTGCCGCTGGCGATTTAAGTGAGGAGTCGCTTAGAGTAGGATCCGCTGTGGTGAAATGGGGGAACCTCGTCAAAACGGCCATCGACTTCATTATCGTTGCGGCCGTCGTCTATGTTGGGGTGCGGATGCTGGGACTCGACAAGGTTGATAAGAAGAAGCAATGACGTATTGAACACGGGCACAAAAAACACGCCACGCAAAACTGTCACGCGGCGGGTTTGATGTTGTACGGAAATAGTAGACGCTATACCGGAGATACCTGTTGTTCAATCATGCGGTGACAGTCAGCGACTGAAATCAGGGGCTCTCCCGGATGCTTTTCGTCCATATGCGCCTTGATGCCGGCCTCATTCATCATGCTCTTAAATTTCGCGACTGCCTCGTCTCTGGTCGCGGCTTCTACGGTCATCGTATCGCCGCACGGGCATGTCATTTTATATGAAGTCATAATTTTTTCTGTATATTGCTAAACTCTCGACCAGTATACATGGTAGCACGGTATAGATTTTCTTACGATGCTGTGGCCGTGCGGGTGTTTCTTTTTTCTGCTACAATGAGGCTGTTTTTGCGGCCGTAGCTTAGCCTGGAAAAGCGCTGCCCTGTCACGGCAGAGATCGAGGGTTCAAATCCCTTCGGCCGCGCAAAGCTAAAAAGACCCTTGTTTAGCGGTCCTTTTTAGTTGCCCGAATCTGAGTAAAGTATTTTCCAATCAAGATAGGGCCCTGAAATAGAACAGTCGATCCGTGAGGCGTCAAATCTGGTGCGAACTTGTCATCCGAGAGTAACGGGTGTGTGCTATACTCTCCCTGATGCCGAGCGTCGCGCTTTATAGAAAATATCGTCCAACGAGTTTCGCCGAGGTTGCGGGTCAGCCGCAGGTGACGAGGGCGCTTGAGGGTGCTCTTAAGGGTGGCTCGATTGCGCACGCCTATCTCTTTGCTGGTTCGCGGGGCACGGGCAAGACCTCGGTTGCGCGCATTTTTGCGCGCGCGGCAGGCGTCGGCGAGAGCGATCTTTACGAAATAGACGCGGCGTCAAACCGCGGCATTGACGATGTGCGCGCGCTCCGCGAGCAGGTACATACGCTACCCTTCGGCTCGCCGTACAAATGCTACATTATCGACGAATGTCATAGCCTGACAAAGGACGCGTATAACGCGCTCCTCAAAACCCTCGAGGAGCCGCCGCCGCACGCGCTCTTCATCCTCGCAACGACCGAACTCGAGAAAGTGCCGGAGACCGTTGTCTCGCGCTGCGAGCTCCACCGATTCCGCAAACCCGCGCTCCGCGAGCTCGGCGAGTGTGCGCTCTCGGTCGCGGAGGCGGAGGGCTACACGCTTGAGCCGCAGGCTGCGGAGCTTGTTGCCCTCATCGGCGATGGGTC
Source organism: bacterium (assembly GCA_030697645.1). Lineage (NCBI taxonomy): Bacteria > bacterium. The sequence goes on from JAUYPI010000006.1 coordinate 93,625, forward strand.
GTTTCGTGACACGCTCGGAGCGCTTCAGAAAGTGTTGAGCGCGGGCGGCGCTGATGCACTGGCCGACAAAAAAATAAAACGCTCGCTCATCTCTGCTGATGCCGCCGCGACAATACTCGGCGCACCATCCGCCGCACTCATCCGCGATTTTGTCGGTGCACTTGCGGAGCGCAATCTCCCCGCTGCGCTCGCCCTCGTGGGCACTGCGGCAGGGCAGGGAGGAGACCTTCGGCTTTTCGCCGAACTTTTACTGAGGCGATTGCGTTTTATCCTCCTGCTCCGCTACGCGCCGGACATGGCGGATTTTATTCGCGGCGAGCTCTCGGACGAAGACTTTGCGACGGCAAGAGAACTTGCACGCCGCTCCGATACCCCCATCAACTCCGCCACGCTCGCCGTCTTTCTCGCCGCCGCTGCGGAGATCCCCCGCGCTGCAATCCCCGAACTCCCCCTCGAGCTTGCACTGGTAGATTCACTCGATCCCTCAAATGATAAGATTGTATATGCGATGGTTGAAGGAGGCACTCTGCATTCCAAAAAGAGATATCGTATGTGAAATTTATATTCACGAAACAGCTGATTGTGTGAGGGTGATCAATTTTTGGGCGGATATAATTTCTTTCAACAAAGAAGATTTTACAAGAATTTATTTCAAAAAACATAAGATAGCAACTGTCCGTAAAAACACCGGACAGTCTTACAATGGATCATTGAGAGTGCGTATCAGAAGAAGTTCTCGTCTTAATCGAAAGGTGTCTGGATGGATAGGCGGATTAGCAAATAATTGCGGGGTCGTCTAATGGCAGGACACGGGACTTTGGATCCCGTTATGAAGGTCCGAATCCTTCCCCCGCAGCCAGCGTGGAGACAAGGCGGTGAGAGCCGCTTTTTGGCTTGCCGTTGAGCCATCGGGGTCTTTTCTCTTCAAAAAATTGACGCCCACCTTCCTTTGACCTATACTCCTCAAAGCACCATGCAAGGTCGATGCGCATATAGGCGCTTAATTTTAACAAATATATCTTAATCTTATGAAAAAAATAACAAAAATACTTTGGATTAAAGTTGGAGTGTTGTCTCTTTTGGCCGTTTTTTCTCTGTTTCTCTTGAATACTGCACGGGTTATCTTTGCGCAGGGAACGCCAAAAACGGAAATCTGCAATGGCATAGACGACAACGGCGACGGAGTTATAGATGAGGGTGTCAATTGCGATCACTATTTAAGTTATCTCGTAAATAAACCCATCAATCCGGTGAACATTGTTCTGGACGATCAGTTCATTAACCCTACGGATTTCGTGGTTTTCTCAATTGAAAGATTGCTGAATCCGGTTAGGAAAATTCATCAGGGGCTATTGTTTGATCCCAAAAGACCGGATCTTCATTATGTGGCGTACGGAATTCAAAGCCCCGCCCCATTTGCGCCGCGTTCCGTATTCATAGAAAATCAGTTTGAACGACGGACAATCTCGGCGCTGAAGCCCCGCTATCTGCTGACGCCTGCCGGTAAGAGAAAGATCGGTATTCCTATTGATACCGTATTGTCCACAGCGCCAGACTCTCTGGTAGGTAGGCTAGTGGCGGCAATCGTTCCGTCTATCCCCAAGAATGCCGACCACTATCTCTGCTATGACGTAGAACCCTACACTCTTACCGATGGCGTATTGCTCGGGGATCAATTCCAAAAAAATACGTTTGAACTGATCCGTGCGCGCTATCTCTGTAACCCCGTAGAAAAGACCCATGACGGAAGGATCAATGAAATTATTGACGAAAGGAATCACTTGATGTGCTACGAGGTCATCCCGCATAATTCTCTAAATCGCCCGGTTCTCACCAATGACCAATTCGGAGTCAAGGCACTCAAGGCCGTGCGAACAGAAGAAGTCTGTGTTCCAACAGTTAAAACACACCTGCCTATAGATGTCTGTGTCCGACCAGATGTTGATGGAACGGCGGTGCTTTTAGATTCTGACACACTATATCAAAACACTGGCGGGCAACTGACGATTGTACCGCTCTCGCCGGTGGGGACAGGACTTACGGCAGACGTTATGCTCCAGAGCGGCCCCGATACGGTTATTACGCGCGGTGGCAGTCCGGAATTAGGAGAAACATATCTTTTCGAAACCGAGATGCTGCAGTTGTCACTCTCGGGAGGCGGCCGTGTCTTGCATATGCCTGTAGGCGGGAAGATTACGACTAGCCCACGAGAGCCGGGAGAGCCGGTGCAATCGTTTGATACGGATATGTTCGAGCTGCAGGGGCAGTTGCCTCCTGGGGATCCTGATTTTGATTTACTTCGCATTACCGCCGGAAGTGGTTATGGCTTACCAAGTCCCGGTCACACCATGCTAACTGCACAGCCGGACGGGAGTTGGGCCGTGGACAGTTTCTTCGACATCACCTACCGCATCGACTTTGTCGGAGCGCCGGGGGGGCCTCTCGCAGGCCAGAGCGGATCAAACGTCGGCACGCTTCGATTACAGAATCAGAATACTTGTACGCTTGTACGCCCCGAATAAACCCGCGATGCGTTGACAGAATTATCAGAACGACCAAACGCCTCCCCGTGCGATATCGGGGAGGTGTTTGGGGGGTTTCTGTGCAACAATTTTTGCTAGAATCAGTTCAATTGTCGCTATGAGCAAAGATGTCGGGCGACCCCCGCCGTGCGAAAGCTCCAAGCTTCAAAAAACAAGCTCCAGTTCATGTAAATTCCAAGCTCCAACCAACAATTTCAAAACAAACTTCAAATTCCAATGCATCAAATCTCAAACACGTACGTCGTGTTTGGAAATTGGATTTTGAATATTGAGATTTGTTTGGAAATTGTTGGTTGGAAATTGGAGCTTCGTCGTGGTGTGACATTGGGTGTGTGTCTCCGTCGGCAATTTCGTTATTCAAAGTCTGTAAGTATGTACACTGCGCGAGAAGTACACATTGTGGTAGGAATTGACGAAGCAGGGCGAGGACCACTCGCCGGGCCTTTGGCTCTCGGGGCTGTCGCCCTCGGTAATATTCAACACTCGGTGTTGAACAAGTTATCCACAGGTTTGGGGCCTCTGCGCGATTCAAAACGGCTTACCGCAGAGCAGCGAGAGCAGTGGTTTGCCGCCCTCGTGAGTGTGCAGAAGAGAGGCGAACTTCGCTTTGTGGTAACTTTCGTCCGTGCATCGGTGATTGACGCGCGGGGTATCAGCGCCGCGGCGCGGCTCGCCGTGGCGCGCGTACTCCGAAAACTCACGCTGGTGCCTCGGCTCTCGAGTGTGCTTCTCGACGGACTGCTCATCGCGCCGAAGCGCTTCAGAGAGCAGCGCACGATCATCCGCGGCGATGAGACAGAGCCGCTTATTTCGCTTGCATCAATTGTCGCGAAGGTGCTGCGGGATCGCCACATGGTGCGTATGGCCCGTCGCTTTCCGAACTACGGCTTCGAGCGCCACAAAGGCTACGGCACGAGTGCCCATTATGCCGCGCTCGAGCGGTACGGGCCCTGCGCGATCCACCGCAGAAGCTTTTTGCGCGGTGTGATTTGAATCTCTACGTTCCAGTGCTGCTGTCAAGCCACAGCCGAGAGAGTTGTCATGGCCTCGCGGCATGATACAATGTGCATACGCATTTCCGCTCGGCAATTCTGCAATTTGAAATCCGAAGTGAGCAGTTGAAATTGTGTAAACCATGTTTGAAAACAACGCCATCTTTTGGGTCGAAGTTGACAAGATCAGGCCGAACCCGTACCAGCCGCGCCGCGAGTTTGACGACGCGCGGCTACGCGACCTTGCGGACTCCATTCGCCAGTACGGGGTGCTGCAGCCGATCGTGGTCTCGCGCATCGAGGTGCCGAAAGAGGACGGCGGGCTTGCGGTCGAGTACGAACTCATCGCCGGAGAGCGGCGGGTGCGGGCCTCGAAGCTCGCTGGCATTGCGCAGATACCAGTCATCATTCGTGGCGGGCCTGAGAATGACCGCACGAAGCTCGAGCTTGCAATAATCGAGAATCTCCAGCGGGAGGACTTGAGCCCCATCGATCGTGCCCGCGCATTCGCGCGGCTTGCGGGCGAGTTCGGTTTTTCTCACAGCGAGATCGGACGCAGGATAGGGAAGAGCCGCGTGTCGGTGACAAACACGATCAGGATCTTGGGCTTGCCCGAGGAGATACTCGCTGCGCTTGCCGAGAAGAAAATAACCGAGGGACACACGCGGCCGCTCCTCATGCTCACAACGAGGGCCGAGGAGCAGCTGACGCTCTTTCGCGAGATTGTGTTGCGACAGATGCCCGTGCGCGAGGCCGAGGGCATCGCGCGACGTATCGCCGTCGAGCGAGCGCGGAAGAGGATAAATGACGACCCGGATATTCTCGCGCTCGAGCGCTCGCTCTCGGAGCGCTTCGGCACGCGCGTACAGATTGAGCGGCGTGGGGATGTCGGCGGCAAAGTGGTCATTGACTATTTCTCGCCGGACGACCTCAACAATATTGTTGCTCTGCTTCAGGCGCGCCAGAGTGCCGCCGCAGCGCTCGAGGCGCTTGAGCGACCTGTCGCTTCGGCGGAGGACATGGGATTAGAAGCTACTGGCGACGCTGAGACGCTCGTTGTTCCCGAAATACCTCGTGGTGAAGATGTGCCGACTCCCGCGCCACAACCTCTCGAAGAGCAAGACGACGCCGACCTCTACACAGTCAAAAATTTTACGATTTGACAAATTTATAAGCTCGTGTACGCTTTTATAAGCGTTTGTTCTGTATTGTGAGGGATATCGAGATATTTCAAGAAATTTTTGACAAGTCACAGCCAAAATCAGCAAATTTCAGGCCGGAATGAAGATAGTGGATAGGCTCTAACACCATAAGTCATTCAGTGAGGTAGCATACGCGTCCGTACGCTATATCTTTGCGTAATACGCTTTGGAGCATATACTTGAAGCATGCAACCGGACGTCGAGGACAGTTATTTGGTGAAAACGGTCGGTTTTGAAGGACCGCTCGACCTCCTGCTTACTTTAATCGAGGATCGAAAACTTTCGATCAGCGAGGTTGCCTTGGCTTCCGTGGCGGATGCATACACGGCACATGTACGGGCCCTAGAGCGTGTACCGGTGGGCGAGACCGCGCAGTTCGTGCTCACCGCTGCAACACTCCTCCTCATAAAGTCGCGCTCGCTCTTGCCGACGCTCGATTTCACGAGCGAGGAAGAAGGCGACATTCGCGATCTCGAAGAGCGGCTGCGGCGGCTCGCTGTCCTGCGCGAGTCGGCGCGAGAGCTCGCTCGTTTGGCGGCAGGTCCGGCGCTCTATGCGCGTCGTGCTCGCGTTGAGCCGATTCCGATTTTTGCGCCCGGAAGTCGGCTCACCATGGCGGTTATTGTCGAGACTGTCCAGGGCATCGTGAGTTCGGTGTCGTCCGAGGCGTCTCGTATCCCGGAGACTCTTGTACGCCGGACGGTACACCTAGAAGAAGTGGTGCGCACGCTCGCCGAGCGGATCGAGCGTGCGTTTGCAGTGAGTTTTTCCGACATCAGAGCGGCATCACGGGACCGGCTTGATCTTATAGTAAGCTTCCTCGCGTTGCTTGAACTCGTGAGGCGCGGCGGGGTAGCTGCCGCGCAGGAAGCGCCGTTTGCGGACATTACCATTGAAGGCGATCACGTGGGCGTGCCAAGGTACGACTAACGAATTTCAAATTTTCAAGTGACCAATTTCCAACAGGGCGTCACGATCTTGCTTGTTACCTACGCCCTGCGTGTGCTTGCTATCGCCTTTATATTCTCCTTGCCATCGTTGCCGCAAAGTACGGCTGGCGGTTCGCGTGCGGTTTTGGAAGGCATAACTGACCTGCCGCACTTTTAAGAGTCAAGGCAGGTTTACCGAGCGAGCGGTCTGTGCTTTTTTATCTAGCGTACACACGCCCTCTCTTGCGGGAGAGGGCGTGTGTTGCTTGCTGCACTGCCGCATGTTGCGTGTTGTCCGTTGCTACCCCTTGTCCTCGAGGATGTTGTCCACGTCGAGCCTGAACGTGGCGCTTTTTTCTCCCGCGCGCACGGTGTAGGTGCCAGCCGGGAGCGCGAAGACGTCGAGCACAGCCGTTTCCTCAAACGGGGTGAGTACCTGTGCACAGAACGCCCCCGCGGGCCGCATGGTGCGGACGTCGAGCATAAATGTTTTGCCTGCGCGCGATTGATTTACCGAGGCGACTCGCGTACAGGCGTCCGAGAGCGAGCCCGTTACCCGCGCGTGCACCTGAACAGGGAACGACTCGAGCACTTTAAGTTCGAGCGATTCGATATACGCACGGCCACCTACTTCTGTATTCGTATTCGGCCTCTCCGGCGCCTCGGCGCTCTTGCCGCGGAAGAAAAAAAACCCGCCGACGAATATAAGGATGATGCCGCCTATCGCAAGCCCCATTTTCATACTTTTTAGTATACCGCCTTTTCCCGCGTGCGCAATCCCTGTATGTATTGCGGAACGGTCAGTCGCAATAGCGAAACCCACCTCCTCAAAGACGGGGAGGTGGGCGTAGGAAGTTTGCACCCGGCTCTCTCTCAAGATTGAGCCCGTTTGAGAGTAATTTCGCCGGTAAGGCCATGGGGCGGAGTTAAGAGGAGGACGCCCTCTATAGAAAAAGTGCTGTCATTGGCGTATGGCGCATAAGCGAGGCGCCACTTATCAGACGGTTGCGTGGCAGTGATAGCGATGATGCGACCAAGGTGTCCACCACACGGGCTTCCGTCTGGAATGATAAGGGTGGCATCGTCTTCGGCCAGAACGATCTTTCCATGCGTATCGCGATGACCGCGTATTTTAGCCACGCCGATACTCTGAACTCCACTGATCGTGCCACTGATAACGTGGTGCTCCCACCCTGCCTCCACTTTTGAGTCATGAGTAAAATTGAATCCCCAACCCACCAATTCTTGCGACGTTTCCACTTTTGCGCCCGCATTCTCGAGCAGGTCAAACATCCATTGATTTGCCGACCTAGAATTTTCCACGAGCGTGCCCTTCCTGTGTTTCTTTGCCGTTTCGATTGTGACTCCGGCTGAAATTCTATAGCCTTAAGGCGACAAAGTCAAATTGCCCTTCTCGCCGTTGGTTACGTGAGTGAGTTGTAGGGAAGATTGCTTGGCATTGGAATATCCGGCCGGAAGGTTTTTTGTTACGATGCACGTATGCACTTCATTGTCGACTTTCATACGCACTCGCACTACTCGCGGGCGACGTCGCCCGAGATGAATGTCTCGGGGCTCACGCGCTGGGCGCAGCTGAAGGGCACGACGCTGATCGGCACCGGCGACTTCACACATCCGCTCTGGTTTGCCGAGATGCGCGAGACGCTTGAGCCGGCAGAGAGCGGGCTTTTCAAGCTCTCCAGCGCAGAGGAGCGCGAAATCGCGCGTGAGGTGCCCGAGCGCTGCCGCGCCGCAATGCGCTTTCTCCTCACCGTCGAGGTGAGTACGATCTATAAGCGCGCCGGGCGTGTGCGCAAGGTCCACAGTCTGATTCTCGCGCCGTCGTTTAAGGTCGCAGCGAAGGTTAATGACACACTGCGGCGCATTGGCAACATTTCATCGGACGGCAGGCCGATCCTCGGTCTCGATACCGAGGAGCTCCTTAAAATCGTGCTTGATGCGTCCGAGGAGTGCATGCTGATCCCTGCCCACGCATGGACGCCGCACTTTGCCGTGTTCGGATCGGCGTCGGGCTTTGATTCCCTTGAGGAGGCGTTTGGCGAGAGCGCGAAATATATCCATGCGATTGAGACGGGGCTCAGCTCTGACCCCGCGATGAACTGGCGGCTCTCCGCGCTCGACAGGCTTGCGCTCGTTTCAAACTCCGACGCGCATTCGCCGCGCAAGCTCGGTCGCGAGGCGAATGTTTTTAATACCAACCTTTCCTATGCCGCGATCACCGGGGCGCTCAAGCGCAATGACCCAGAGGCTTTCGAGAGCACGATCGAGTTTTATCCGGAGGAGGGGAAGTACCACCTCGACGGTCACAGGCTTTGCAAGACGCGCCTCAAGCCCGAGGAAACCCGCGCGCGAGGCGGGCTTTGTCCCGCGTGTGGAAAGCCCGTAACTGTCGGCGTTATGCATCGCGTTGCTTCACTTGCAGATCGTGGGCCAGGCGCGCGAGTGGCCGGCGGGCGGCCATTCCGGAGCATCGTGCCGCTTCCCGAGATCATCGCCGAGGCGCTCGAAGTCGGGCCGCAGAGCAAGCGCGTGGACGAGCGATACTTTGCGCTCCTTGCTGCGCTCGGAAACGAATTTTATATTCTCCTCGATGCGCCGATTGAGGATATCGCGCGCGCTTCGACCTCGCTCATCGCGGAGGCAGTCCGCCGCATGAGGGCGGGTGAGGTACATATCGCCCCAGGCTACGATGGGGAGTACGGAACCGTCAAAATTTTCGACGATGGAGAACGTATAGCGCTCGCCACGAGAGCGGCGAGCGCGCAGACGAAGCTGTTTTGACGAGGAGTTTGCCGGTGGGGGGGGGATTGACTCCAGTAAGCTCCACTTACTCACTGCCCGTGAACTCAGCCGTGCGTTTGAACGTGCGATTTTTTGACTCGCAGAAATTTTTCTCGTCTGGTGTCGTCAAAACAGCCTCGCCTGCGGCGTGGTTGTTCTCTTTTGCGGCGGACGGAGGAAGATCCGCTCGCAAAGATTCTCGGGAAGGGACGCAAGAAAACGCGAGGGGGCGGGGAAGTACGTTTTTCCAAAAAGCGTTCGTTTTGCTGCCTGAGAAAGATACAGTCGCTCTTTCGCGCGTGTCATCGCGACGTAGAGGAGGCGGCGTTCTTCGGCGATGCGTTCGTCATTGCGCACTTCGTCCGGCCGCAGGTAGGGAAACAGCCCCTCCTCAACTCCAGCGACGAACACGACCGGAAATTCAAGGCCCTTTGCGGCGTGCGCGCTGAGGAGCATCACGGCCTCGCCCGACACTAGGGTATCTTCTGGCCGTGCGAGCGTCGCGCGCGCAAGGAGCGCGCGGCGCGCCTCGGCTAGCTCGAGGTGGTCGAACTGCGTTGCGATACCAACAAGTTCGAGAATGCGGTCAGAGAGTGTGTTGCGGCGTGGTGTCACTCTCCGGTCATGCTGTTTAGCATTGCTTTGCGTCGCGATGGCATTTACAGCTTGCGAGAGCGTCGAAAACTTTAGGTCGTTTGCTGCGATAGGGATTTCCGCGTTTGCATGGTAGTCGGCGTCGTGATCGGGAAGATCGAGCGTCTCGAGCTTTTCGAGCACATTGCGGACCTCGGGCTGCTCGAAAAACCCGACACCGCCGATCGTACGGAAGGGAATACCGACGTGGTTAAGCGCGCTCTCAAACTCGCGGGCGAGCGCGTGCAGGCGATAGATCACCGCGAAATCACCGAACGAGAAATTACCTGCGCCAGCGCGCAAAAGGTCGGCGCCCCCAATCTCCCGCTCAATCGTGCGGACGATCCAGAGCGCCTCGGCTCGGTCGGAGGCTGCATGTATGATGTGCGGCCGTGTGCTTTTTTGTTCCTGCTGTGCGACATCCGATGTTGCACAAGACCCGATGCACGAGCCGGCCACTGCGAGAATCGAGGGAGTAGAACGGTAATTTCGGATGAGGCGCAGCACGCGGGCGTCAGGATAGCGCTCGGTGAACGAGGAGAAATGCCGAGGATCCGCGGCGCGAAACGAGTAGATCGACTGGTTTGGATCGCCGATGACGCAGAGGTTGCGGTGCCCCGCGGCGAGGAGATCGAGAAGCGTGCTCTGGAGCGCGTTTGCGTCTTGGTACTCGTCGGCGAGTATAAAATTGAAGCGACTGCGGTAGTGCGCGAGCACGTCCTCGTGCGTGCGGAGGAGCTCGAGCGCGCGCGAGAGGAGTGCGTCGAAGTCGAGCGCTGTGTCGTTTGTGCCCGCCCGCTTTCCGCGCGGTTTCTCACCGACGCGAAAGTTAGGAGGCACGCCAACAAGCTCTCCGTACTCGCGGAGCATCGTATGTGCGAGGGCGTGGAAGGTGGCGACTACGGGAGAGCGGAAGGTGGCGAGTGCTTGCCCGTCGAAGCCGGAGCTAAGGCGGGGAGAGTGGATTGGCGCTTGATGCGTGAGCGTGGTCGGTGCAACGGCCGCTCGAATGCGCTCCCGTATCTCGTCCACCGCCTTGTTCGTGAAAGTAATGGCGAGGATCTGCTCCGGCGGCACGCCGCGCTCACATATCAAGCGGCTCACGCGCTCGACGAGAACGCGCGTCTTGCCGCTTCCGGGGCCAGCAACAATCACCACCGGACCATCAAGCGCGGATACGGCCGTGTCTTGATCCGCGTCAAGTTCATCAGATAACAGCATATTTTTGTGTGGACGGGGACAAAAAAATCTGTTCGCCTGAACAGATTTTTTTGAGTGGACCCGGCGGGATTTGCACCCGCTACTCTACTTACCAAAGGTAGCATTTTACTCCATAAAACTACGGGCCCGGGTCCACCGAGTGAAGTATACCGTAAACAAAAAACGCCCACAATGTGGGCGTTTTTTGCTGGTAAGTAGATGAAGTCCGTAGTCTTTTACGAAGCTTGCTACCTTGTAGAACATTATAGATGAGTGCTGGTTATAAAGTCAAGCGGGAATACAGCGTCGCCCAACCATGCAGTGCAGATTGGGCGACTATTGCTATTTTTACGAACGGTCATGGAAACTTTATGACCGTATGACCGATTGGCCTACTATATTCCGACGATACCCCATATGGTTTCGTGCGTGATCGTTTCGGCTATCTCGACCAAAATCGGCCATCCGACATGCTCGAGGAGAGCATCCTCTCCGCATAGCGGAAATGCTTTGCCGTATTTGACTATGTTGTGAACATAGAGGGTCCCGGAAGCGTCTATGCCGAGAAGTTGCTTCTCTTGACTGTAGAGATCCGGAAATCCAGGGTGAGGGTCAGGCGTCGAGCACGTAAGGGTACGAGAAATCTTTACTTCTTTTCTCCGCCCTCGAAAAGCAGCCGAAAACGCGCGAAACTCTTCTGACGCGATAAACTGCTCGTACCAATTCCAAACGATGCCCGCCGCTTCGCGTGCCTTTGGTTCATGCTCCCGCACCCACACCGCCCGAGTTTTTTGCGCCGCGGTGAATTTTGCTTTCGCCTTGCGTCGCTCGCGTAACCGACTACGCTCCTCTTGTTGTTCGTCGAGAACTCGTTCCTTGATCTGCTCGCGTAATCTTTGAAGGTGCTGACTTCTATCCACATCTACTCCCCTTAAGCCGGGTTATTGCTACGGCGTCTTTTCCGCGTCACATATGTTGGTTGGCGTTCGTGAATCCCGCTGCGGCGGTTCATGTCTCGTGCCAGCGCAAACATAAGGCACGCCAACTGGTCCATGTAGAATGCCACGATGGTGGGGTTGTCGAGATAGCCCACAGTTTTCCGCTCAACCGCCCGTGCCTGAGTTCGCACGCAATGGAGCACGCATGAGCCCGTCGTGCCTTCGGGAATGAGAAAGTGGTCAAGCGGTTCTAACGTAGACTCAATACCATACGTTTCCTTTTGCAAGTCGAACACGCGTTCTTTCTGCAGAGCCGGTGTGCTATTGGGGCACACCACTCCTGCTTGCAAGACAAATAGATCATTTTGGATAGCAGTGAAGAGTTTTACATCTTTTCTCCTTTTCATCAACGACTTTGCCAGGCCGACCAACGAATTCAGGTGGTCGAGTTCTCCCAAAAGCTCGTTCTTTTCTTCGTCCAGATTGAGGTTGGTCACCGGCACCCTCCGTAATCACAAACGAAAAACACCCTCCCATGAGGGCGTTTTTCTTTGTGATTTGTAATAAAAATCAACAACAGAATAAATATCTGTCCCGTATGGGTTAGGTGAGCACCTTGTCGGATGGCAGGTTGCTGGAGCGTCATCGGGCCTATTCCCTCGGCTCACTCTTGATACTTATTCTGTTATAAATGTACCTGATACAAATGTACCAAAACGTATATCGCGCCGGCAATGTTTAGTAGTTTTAGGAAACAATAAAATCAAACTGTCAATGTTGATGGTCCTCGTCTCCACCGCAGCCGTCGGAGAGGTTCCAGAGTTCGGTCAATTGTTCTCCGGTAAACCCGTGATTTTGAATGAGGTATTTTCCGAGTCCCCCGTAGACGAACCATCGCCAGCACCTGCAGCAACACGGGCCTTTTTCGTTTGAGTATAGCATGGCGTAGTCGTACGCCTGTTGCTCTTCTGCGGTAAGTTCAAGATCGTAGTACGCAATGAGGCGTTCCGCCAATTGTGCATCAATATCATACGGGTCGTCGGGAATTTCTGCGATGTTTTGCCCGCCTACAGCTTTGAATTTTTTGAGGCCTTCAATTTGCTCGCTGTAGCGGTGGACTTCCATCGGAGTGCAGCACGATCCCCTGATACGCTCCCCGTCCGGCATATCGGCAATGGAATTTTTGAATTCTCCCGAGCAGGAAGAATTGCCGCCCTCGGAGAGTGCTTCGAACTGCGCCGCGAGCGCCGTGGGGACAGTGTGATGGTTGTCGTCCTCAGACGCTGGCCGCCTCGCCGACTCACCAAGCACCAGTGCGCCACCGACGAGAAGCGCAGTGATTCCCAGCGCGGATGAGATTTGTTTCCTCGAGGGGCTCATGGCGTTTGTGGGGGAGTACAGATCAATGGCGAAGCGATTTTTTTTGCGATGATGACGAGTGAGAAGACGAGGAGTACCACGCCGAGGATACCGAATTCTCCGCCGTGGAGCGGCAAGATCGCAAGGGCACCAGCGGCGCCGACTGCAGAGAGTACGGTGCTCAAGAGGAAAGAGCCACAGGCGGCGCAGCCGATGCCGAGCGCGCCGCTTGCGACGCCGAGAGTTCCTGCCGCAATTTCCTGCCCTTGCAGGCGACGGCGGGTGCGCTTGAGAAAGTAGACAATCATCGTGACGTTCGCACCAAAGAGCATGGCAATTGCGATGGTGTAGCCGGCGGAGAATAGAGTGAAGTTCGTGAAAATACTGCCGAGCAGACTCAGGGCGATGGTGAGTTTGCGAGAGAGCGGCGCGTGTGAGGAGATGAAGATATCGGCAATCAGACCGATATTCGGGAGCCACACCGCAAGAAGGAAAGCGAGTATAGTGAGCGCAACCGCTAGCACAGCGTACGAAGCTCTGCCAAACACCTCGCCCGTCGCCCGTCGTAGGTTTCTGAGGTCCCCTACTATTATCATGGCTGTTCTTCTTCTTTGAGCGCAAGATCAATCAGCTGTTTTACTGACGCATACGGCAGCCCGCCCGAGAGCGGATATTTTTTACCGCTCTCCGTTATGATGATACTCCAGGGCGTACCGTTGCCTCCTGTTGCGATCGCATCGTCGAGATCGTCTTGGACATGCGCATCATAGTTGCCCGCCGTGAGGCAGAAGTTGAATTTACTTACGTCGAGTCCGATTTCCGATGCTATTTGCGGCAGGACTTTTTTGATATCTGTTTGGTCGTTCGATGGGGTCAATTCATAGAAGCGGTCAAGATACGCCCAAAACGCAGTGTTTCCGCCGCTCTCCGCGGCGCACTCGCTCGCGATAGCCTCGGCCCTCGCCTTTGAATGAAGTGTGTCGAGCGGAAAATGTCGATATATCCACGCAACGGTTCCATCTTTGCCGTATTCGTCCATCACCTGCTTTAGTGTGGGGTGGAATCGCTTGCAGAACGGACATTCCATGTCCGAATATTCGACTATTTTTAGCGGCGCGTTCGGATTGCCACGAATGTGATCACGCTCGCTGATAGGCCGCATATTGTCTAGACTCTGCGAGTCTTGCGCTGCTGCGATTGCTGCGGGCTCTGGCGCCCTCGCGATACTTCCTCCGCGATCAGAGAAATACACCGCGGCCGCAACAAGCGCGCCCGCGAAGATAATCGAGAGCGATACTGCAGCGGTGTGCGACGTCGAAGATCCTACGCCAGCCTCTTTTTGTATAGTGTCGTTTTCCATCGAGTATAATTATTAGGTTTGCGAATGTTTTTTGGTATATAATCACGGCGCTCGCGGAAAATGAAAAGGCCTCTTTTCGCTTTCCGCTCGCTTGTGATTATAGCACATATATACCACGGGGGCGTGGAGAGCTGCAACGGTGCATGTCGATTGAGAGGAGTGCACGTCCGAGTACTAAAACATTCGGGCGTTTTTTGTCAGCCGTTACGCCACCTCGAACACCTTATTTTTTGCCGAAGCCCCTGAGACCAAACGGATGCGTGACGGGCTGACGCCAAAGTACGCGGCGATCGCGTGCGCGACACCCGCGTTTGCCTTGCCGCGGCGTGCTGGCGCTTGGACGGAAACGACAAAATGCGATTCGTCAATCTTCTCGACCGCCTCTCGTCGCGCGTTCGGCTTCGCTTTGATAAAGACTTTCATGATGAGGCCCCATCCATAAATAATTTCGGATCACACGCAAAAGCACTGGTAGTCCGTCATTACGAGCGAACGTAGCCGAAGCCGCGATGCGCGGGCGCGGCGGGAAGCAACCCAGAGTATAGTCACCGTATGTCAGAGTCGAGAGAATTGTAGGTCATCCCCCTGGATTGCTTCGCTCCGCTCGCAAAGACCTACGCCGCCGGCCTCCTTACCGGTGCTTTTGCGTGTGATCCATAATTTCCCCATCTCGCACTCACTGCACGCCCTTATGCGGCTCGTGCTCAATCGCGAAATCCCTTTCGTTCCCGATCGGGTCTCGGATTCGCTCATTCCGCGTCAAGCTGCATCAGGCCATGCTATTCAGCACAATATGAGTGAACTTATGTATGGACGCACGATAACGTGATAACGCGTGCGGTGCGTTTATGGTACCATCCCCTCCATGGAACCGCTTGCTTCACGGTTGCGGCCACGAACGCTTGAGGGATTTATCGGGCAGGAGCATCTCGTCGGGGAGGGGATGCCGCTCCGGAGCGCGATCGAGCGTCGGCACCGATTTTCATTCATTCTCTGGGGGCCGCCCGGGGTGGGGAAGACGACGCTGGCGCGCATCTACGCGCAAGCGCTTGAAGCGAAGCTCTACGAGCTCTCGGCGGTGTCGGCGGGGAAAGACGACGTGCGTGCGGTGCTTGCGGACGAGAGTGCCGACTCGCCGAAGGTGCTCTTTCTCGACGAGATTCACCGCTTCAACAAAGCGCAGCAGGACTTTCTCCTGCCCTTTGTCGAGCGCGGTGAGATTACACTCATCGGCGCGACGACCGAGAACCCGAGTTTTGAAGTGATCGCGCCGCTCTTATCGCGCTGCCGTGTGTTCGTGCTCCGCGAACTCTCGGAGGATGAGATCGGGATGATCATTGCAAAGAGCGGCATATCGCTCGATGATGAGGCGCGTACGCGCCTTGCCGCTATCTCAAACGGAGACGCACGTCAGGCGCTCACCATTCTTGAAGTCGCCTCCGAGCTCTATGGGGCGGTCACGATTGAGACGCTCGAGCGCGCACTCCAGTCACAGCACCTGCGCTACGACCGCGCCGGGGAGGAGCACTACAATACGATCAGCGCGTTCATCAAAAGCATGCGTGCCGGGCAGCCGGACGCAGCGATTTACTACCTCGCGCGGATGGTCGAGGCCGGGGAAGACCCGCTTTTTATCGCGCGGCGGATGGTGATATTCGCGAGCGAAGACATCGGTCTCGCGCAGCCGACTGCGCTTGTTGTGGCAAACGCCGTTTTTCGCGCCTGCGAGACCATCGGGTACCCCGAGTGCGCGATCAACCTCGCGCACGGGGTCGCGTACCTTGCGCAGAGCCGCAAAGATCGTCGCGCGTATGATGCGCTGCGAGGAGCGCAGGCGGACGTGAAGCGCCTCGGCAATCTTCCGGTCCCGCTCAAAATTAGAAACGCCCCAACCAAGCTCATGAAAGAGCTCGGCTACGGCAGCGGATATGAGAAGTATACGAAAGAAGATTTACTCCCCGACGAGATCAAGGGGAAGAAGTATCTCGAGTAATTGATGCAGTTTTGTACTCCGCCTACAATTTGACAGGCATATAAATTTAGCGCTAGTATGAGCACGGAAGTTGGCACCCTTTGCGTGTGGACCGGGTAACTCGAAGCAGAAAAATTGGTCAGGCCATTTTTCAGTCCTTGGATTATGTCAGCGAGGAAAGGAGTGATCCTGTGAATGACAAACCATTGTTTCTAGATGGACGCACACAGCGACGCGATCTGCCGCCAGATTACGAAGAGTTAGATCGCATCAACGAGAGGCTGCTGGAGCAAGCACACACGAGGGTCCAGTCGATCGCGAATCGCTTTGCAGAGGCGAGTGGCCTCTCGTCGAGCGATGCCGAAAAACAGGAGTGGACGGAACGCGTGCTCCGTGTACTCGGTGGCGTAGCGCAGTCGATTCGCGCAACGATGCCGCGTGTGCTGCGAAGACAGGGGAGCGCACGTTATGTAGTGGAGCAAACGTCGATGGGTGTACAGGGACGGTGGGAAGCTGGAGGTGCTTCCATCAACATGGAATCCCTTATCAGAGAGGAGGCCGAGTTCGGAGAATTTGATCCCGAGAAATGCGACGTGTTTAGCCGACTCGTATGCAGTGATCTGCTGCAAGGAGGGAATTTCATACCTGGTTTTGAGGTTGACGAGAAGGGTCAAACCTATGTACGTCTCGCCTGGCATCGGCAATCTATCCCTTCCGAAATAGCGTGAAATGGGGTCAGCCCTTTTTTTTATCAACCCGACACTCTTCTAAGAGTGCCGGGTTGATCTTTGACCTCGACGGAGCGCAGGTACCGTTTTGCTCACAGCGCTTTCACCGCCTCCGCGATCATGCTCACCGTACCGTTGCGGTTTGACATGCGGCCCTTGATCGCGATGCAGCGCTCGGGTTCGAGGTGCTCGCGGCATTCGGTGAGCGTTCGGGGGAAAAAGACAACCTCGATCGAACCCGAGAGATCGGCAATGGTGGCAAAGAGCATTTTTTCGCCGTTCTTCGTGAACACTTGTTTCGTGTTCTCGACGAGTCCGGCAGCAACCGCGAGCATACCCTCGCGGAGCTCCGTCTTCATGCGACGGATGTCAGTGCCACGACGCTCGAGTCGCTCGCGGTAGCGATCAAGCGGATGCCCCGAGACATAGAGGCCGAGGAGCTCTTTTTCCCAGCGCAGGCGCTCGTCGGGAGCTGCGCTCGGCGCGTCCACGAGCCGCAGCTGCGGCACCGATGAGATGTCCTTCATGAGTGAAAATAGTGATCCCTGCGAGGTGCTCGCGCGCTCATGGTCGCGATTGTAGGTGAGCAGGTGCTCGATATTGGCACGCATCACGCCACGCTCGCCGAGCGCATCCATCGCCCCGCAGCAGATCAGGGCTTCGAGCGATTTATGATTGAGCGTTCGGTCACGCACGCGCTCGAGGAAGTCTTGGAGTGTTTTGTACCCGCCGCCGCGCTCTCGCGCGGCGATGATCGAGTCGGCGATCCCCTCGCCAAAGTTTTTAATCGTATAGAGGCCAAAGCGGATTTTACCTCTCTCAAGCGATGGATCGACGATCGTAAAACCGCCAAAGCTCTCATTGACATCCGGCGGCAGCACCGCGATCCCCATACGTTTGCACTCGGCAATGATCTCGGCGACCTTTTCAACGTCGCCGGATTCTGCGGTGAGCACCGCGCTCATGTACTCGACAGGAAAGTTCGCTTTCATGTAGGCGGTCTGGTAGGCGACTTTCCCGTAACTTGCCGCATGGGCGCGATTAAATCCGTATCCCTGGAACGGCTCGAAGAGCTTCCACAGGCCTTCGGCACTCTCTCGCGTCATTTCGGAGTGCTTCATGCAACCCTCGACGAATATCACATGCTGCTTCGCCATTTCCTCCGGAATTTTTTTACCGACCGCTTTTCGAAATCGGTCGACAGACTCCCAATTGTAGCCAGCAAGTTCGATCGCGGTAAACAGGAGGTCCTCTTGGTAGACGAGAATGCCGAGTGAGCGTTCAAGAAAGGTTTGCATTTTTGGGTGGTAGTACGTAACCGGCTTTTTCCCGCGCTTGCGGGCTATGTATTCCGGAATGTTCGCCATCGGACCCGGGCGATAGAGCGCGACCATGGCGTTGATGTCATGGATTGTCGAGGGTTTGAGGTCTATAAGATAGTGGGTCATGGCTTCTCCGGAGAGTTGGAAGAGGCCCACGGTTTCTCCACGTGCGAGCATACGGTAAGTTTTTGCGTCATCAAGTGGCAGGTTTTCTATATCGATGGCGGCGCCATTCATTTTTTTTGTCTGGTCGACGGAGTCAGCAAGTATCGAGAGATTTCTAATGCCGAGAAAGTCAAACTTCGGAAGGCCCGCATCCTCGACCGCATACATGTCGTATTGCGTAATGATTTTGCCTCCCTTAGGATCACGCTGGAGGGGGACATAATCGGTTAACGGTGTCGGAGAGATGACGACACCGGCAGCATGAACACTCACATGCCGCACACAGCCCTCGAGTTTTTTCCCGAGATCAATGACTTCCCGTGCCTCCGCGTCGTCCGTGTACATTTTTTTGAGATCCGGCTCCATCTCAAACGCTCGATCAATCGTCATGGGAAAGCCCTGCGAGCCCATGGGGACTGCTCGCGCGATCTTGTCGCCCAAGGCATAGGGTTTGCCGAGCGCGCGCGCAACGTCGCGAACGACTCCACGCGCGAGCATGGTGCCGAAGGTGCCGATTTGTGCCACCTGTGTCTCGCCGTACTTTTTCCTGGCGTAGTCGATGACTTCGTCGCGGCGGTTGTCGGCGAAATCCATGTCAATATCCGGCGGTGATGGCCGCTGTGGGTTGAGGAATCGTTCAAAGGGGAGTTGCAAGGCGATCGGATCGACGTTCGTGATGCCGGTGAGGAACCCGACCATAGATCCGGCCGCCGACCCGCGCGTTGTGGTGAGGATGCCGTTTTGATGAGCGAAGCGAAGCAGATCGGCAACAACGAGAATGTAGGAGGTGTAGCCCTTGGTGTCAATGATGTTTAGTTCGTATTCGATACGCTCGAGGGCCTCGCGGTTCAGATCGAGATTACGCTCGTGCAGTCCTTTGATGGTCATGGCACGAAGTGCGGCGTACGGGGCCATGTTTCCCTCTGGTGTAAAGGATGGAAATGAGAGCTTGCCGAGCTCAAGTTCGATGGCACACCGCTCGGCAATTCTCGATGTGTTCTCCACCGCCTCAGGCAGAGCAGCGAACGCGCGATACGCGTCTTCGGTACTTATGAACGAAAAGTCCTCCTCGCCGCGGAAGAGGTCGCTTTCGCCGACATCGTTCTGCGTTTGGACGGCAAGCAGCGTCTGGTGCGCACGTTTGTCGTCGCGGTCGAGGTAGTGGGAGTCCTGGGTTAGGACGAGCGGGATCTCGAGCTTATGCGCAAGGGAGACGAGTTCCTGTGTCAACTTCTGCTGTCCTGCAACTCCGGGATGGTGCATGATTTCGATGAAGTAATTTTCTGGCCCGAAAATGTCGCGGTACTCGCGCGCAACCCGCTCCGCATCCTCTACTCCGCGGTTCGTGAGGGTACGTGCGAGCTCGCCCGCCATGCACCCTGAGAGCGTGATGAGTCCATCGCGGTGCGTGGCAAGAAGCTCTTTGTCCACGCGCGGTTTGTAGTAAAGCCCCTCGAGATTCGCTTTCGTAACGAGCAGGAGGAGATTTTTGTAACCAGCGATATTTTTTGCGAGAAGCGTGAGGTGAAAACGGTGGTTGTCAATGCGCGGCTCTTTATCAGTGCGGCTGCGCGCGGCCACATATGCCTCGACGCCGATAATCGGATTGATGTCGTGTTGCTTGCATTCTTTATAAAATTCGATTGCGCCATACAGATTGCCATGGTCAGTAAGCGCGAGCGCGGGCATTTTGTAGCGTGCTGCGCGTGCTACAAGGTCGGGGATTTTCGATAGTCCATCGAGGAGCGAGTAGTGACTGTGGGTGTGGAGGTGGATAAAAGGAGCGGGCATGGTGAGGGTAGTATACTACACTTTGATAATAGACCTCTCACAACACAAAACACAAACAAAGCACAAATCCAAAAGCCACAAAACACAAACACGTAGTGCAACCGTTTTGGTTTTGGAATTTGTGTTTTGATGTTTTGTTTGTGCTTTGTAATTTTGGCTTTGGGCTTTCGTTTGTTTTGTTTCGAATTTCGCTATTCAAATTTGTGCTTTTTACAAGCTAACAGCCATAAGCTACGAGCTCGCATGGTGCCCCAGCGCCGCGCGGATTTTGCGCTTGGCGAGGCCGGTTTTCACAAAGGCGAGCCACTTCCGCGTCGGCCGGGCGAATTCTCGGGTCTCGATCTCGACGATGTCGCCGTTGTGAAGTGCGGTGTCAAGTGAGACAAGCTTACCATTTACTTTGACGCCCGAGGCGTGGTCTCCGATTTCAGAGTGAATTGCATAGGCGAAGTCAAGGGGCCCGGCGCCAAGCGGCAGATCAACCACGTCGCCCTGCGGCGTGAAGACGAACACGCGGTGACTGAAGAAATCGGCTCGGAGGTGCTCGAGAAATTCTTTCGGGTCGCTGACGTCGGCTTGCGCCTCCGCGAGCTCGCGGAGCCACTCAGGGGTCGCGGGGCTCGCTACGGCGAGCGACGGTTCGTTCGCGCGCGCGTTTTGGAACCAGTAGCGGTATGAGAGGCGCTGTCCGATCCACGCGAGATGCGTGAGAAGCGAGCGGCTGTCGCCGCCTTCCTTGTAGAGAAAGTGCGAGGCGATCCCGTATTCCGCTCTCCGATGCATCTCCTCGGTGCGGATTTGAATCTCGACAACGCCGCCGCCCCCTGTGAAGATCGTGGTGTGGAGTGAGCGATAGCCGTTCGGCTTCGGGAACGCGATGTAGTCTTTGATGCGCCCCGGGAGCGGCCGCCATGTTTTGTGGACAATCCCGAGCGCGCGGTAGCAGTCCTCAACCGTGGGTACGATGATCCGGAGCGCTGAGATGTCGTACACTTTGTTGATATCCATGTCTTTGCGCTCGAGCTTGCGAAAGAGGGAATAGAGCCCCTTCAGCCGGAATGACGTCTGTGCCTCGCGGATGCCATCGAGCGCGAGATTTTTTTGGAGCGTCCGATGCACCCCTCTGAGGTGTGCTGCGGTTTCGGCGTCTTTTTCCTTGAGCAGCGCCGTTACGTGCTCGTACTCTTTCGGGTAGACGAAGGGAAAGGCGAGGTCCTCGAGGTCGCGGTTCAGCGCCCGCATGCCGAGGCGGTAAGCGAGCGGCGCGTAGATCTCGAGCGTCTCCTCGGCGATGCGTCGGCGTTTGTGTGCCGGCACATGCTCGAGCGTTTGCATGTTGTGCAGGCGATCCGCGAACTTGATGATGAGGACGCGGATATCGCGCGCGACCGCGACAAAGAGCTTGCGCAGGCTCTCGACGTGGCGCGTCAGGCCGCGGTATTTGAGGGTCCCGAGCTTCGTGACCCCTTCAACGAGCGAGAGTATCTCGTCGCCAAATTCCGCGCGTACATCCTCAGCGGTCGCCGGCGTGTCCTCGATCACGTCGTGGAGGAGCCCCGCGGCGATCGTCTTCGCGCCCATGCCGAACTCGGCGAGTGTCTTTGCCACGGCAAAGACATGCGTGAAGTACGGCTCGCCAGAGAAACGCAGATGTCCCTCATGCGAGCGCTCCGCAAACCCGTAGGCCTTCTCAATGAGCGCGACGTCGTCTTTCGACGGTTCGCGTATGAGGGAAGTTATGTCCTTGACAGATGGCATAGGGGCAGCACACTCATGTAACATTTGACATGTAACATTTGACACGACGACGGGCGTTCTAGGTCAAATGTCAACGGTCAATTGTCAAATGTTCGACCGGACTTAGCCCCCTGCTGCTTATTGCTCGTTGCCTGTTGCTCGTCCGCCCGGCCGGTGATTTGCACACTCTTTATTACTGCAGCGCTCAGGAATGGTTTTCGTCCCCTCCATCATGAGTGAGCCGCAGAGGGGGCAGATGCGGCCGGTTGGTTTTGCTTTGATTGCATGTTTGCACGCGGGGTAGTTTGAACAGCCGTAGAAGAGTCCGAATTTCCCGCGCCGCTCCGCCATCTCGCCCTTGCCGCATTTTGGACAAGGAACGCCCGTGCTTGTCGCTTGCTGCGTGCTGCTTGCCGCCTTTTTAATATACTTGCACTTCGGATACTTGCCGCACCCAACAAACTTTCCAAATTTTCCATCGCGTTCGACAAGCGCGCCGCCGCACTCGGGGCAGCGCTCGCCGGTCTCCTGGGGCGGCTTCACCTCCTCGCCGTGCTCCGACCGCGCGCCTTCGCATTCGGGAAACCTGCTACAGCTCATGAACGTGCCGGAGCGGCTGAGCTTCATCACCATGGCGCTCCCGCAGGTCGGGCAGCGAAATTGCTTTGGTGCGGGACCGAGATCCGTGAGCCGCGGGACGTTCTGTCTTGCCGCGACGTCCTTGCTAAACGGCGTGTAGAAATCGGCAAGCGTCTTGGCATACTCGCGCGCTCCGCGCGCGATATCGTCGAGTTCATCCTCCATCTTCGAGGTGAAGGTATCGCTTATGTAGGAGGCAAAATTTTTCTCGAGGAACGTGCTTACGACATCGCCCATCGCGGTGGGCTTCAGTGACCGGCCTTCTTTCTCGACGTATTCGCGATCCTGGATCGTCTTGATGATGGAGGCGTATGTCGAAGGCCTGCCGATGCCGCGTTTTTCAAGTTCCTTCACGAGCCCCGCTTCGCTGTAGCGTGGCGGGGGCTGCGTTTGTTTGCCCTCGCTCTCGAGCGAGCGGAGAGTGAGTGGTTCCTCGCGAGCGACTTTCGGAAGCTCGATGTCCTCGCCGCGCGAGGCCGGGTCCGCGGCGAGCCAGCCGTCAAATTTTGTGCGGGAGCCAATGGCAGAAAATGCGGGAACGTCTTTTGCTTCTATGGGTACTGCGACGCGCGCCGTAATTTTCGTCTTGATGAGCTCGGCCGCGGCCATCTGGCTTGCGAGCGTACGTGCGCGGATCAGCGCGTAGAGGCGTTTTTGCTCTTCGGTAGCGCCTGCGGATGCGCGCGTGATGTCCGTCGGACGGATCGCCTCGTGCGCTTCCTGCGCGCTTTTGCTCGTGGTTTTATACTGTCGCAGCGTGACATACCGCTCGCCGAATTTCTTGGTGACAGCTGCGCCGATTGAGCTCCGGGCTTCCTCTGCGAGCGTCGTCGAATCGGTGCGCATGTAGGTGATGTGCCCCTGCTCATAGAGCTGCTGCGCAGTGCGCATGGTGCGCGCCGGGGAGAAGCCGAGCCGCGAGCTTGCGGCCTGCTGGAGGGTCGAGGTCGTGAACGGAGAGCGCGGGGCCCGAGACGTTTCCGTCTCGAGTACCTCGGCGACAATCCAGCTGCCGCTGCGGCCGACTTTGAGTATTCGCTCCGCCTCCTCGCGGGTCTTTGGCTCCTCGACGCACACGAGCGTCATGCCACTCCCTTTTTTTGTCGCACAGAGCGCGGTGAGCACCCAGTAGTTCTCCGGCACGAACGCGCGGATCTCTCGCTCGCGCTCGACGAGAATACGCAGGGCAGGGGACTGCACTCGGCCTGCCGAGAGCCCGTAGCGGAGCTTCTTCCAGAGTAGGCCCGAGAGGTCGTAGCCGACGAGGCGGTCGAGGACTCTGCGCGCCTCCTGCGCCCTGACGAGCCGCTCGTCAATATCTCGCGGATGCGCGAGCGCTTCTTTCACTGCGCGCTCCGTAATTTCGTGGAAGACCACACGTTTAACGTTTGGAATTTGGAATTTGGAATTTGGAATTTGTTTGGAGCTTGTTTTTTGGAATTTGGAATTTCCGAGGCCGAGCGCCTCGGCGACGTGCCACGCGATCGCCTCGCCCTCTCGATCCGGGTCGGTCGCAAGCAGCACTTCGTCCGCTTTTTTTGCTGCAGCTTTGAGATCGGCGATAACTTTTGTTTTCTCCGGGATGATTTCGTAGTGCGGCGCGAATCCGTGCGCAATGTCCACCGCGTTTTCATTCTTCTTCGGCAGATCACGCACATGGCCCACCGAGGCCTTGACGCTGTAGCCCGGCCCCAGGTATTTGCTGATCGTTTTCGATTTTGCAGGAGATTCGACGATGACGAGTTTCATACGAGCAGTATGCAGCGTGCAGCAGGCAGTAAGCAAGCGTCGTGTGCTTGCTGCATGCTGCTAATCGCTTGCTGCTTGTAACAATTACTACAGTTCCTTCGCCTTGGCAAATAAATAAAGTCTCCGACCACAGACGTTTGTGATCGGAGACGCATATACGGAAGTCGCTGGTTCACTTGATCTCGGCTGCCTCCTCATTTTTTTGGTCGAATTCATGCGCAGCCGCGAGGGCCATACCGAGAAAAGTGAATCCGAAAATGAAACAGCCTATGACCATGAACGGACTCATGGGCCAAAAACTTGAGAAGTAACCTACTACTGATGTGGCGACACTCACGAAAAATATGCTACAGGACGCCAGGACGAGCGTCTTGTACAGGTCTACCCCACAGTGCGAACACGAGCGGTCTTTCATCACAAACCCTCCGGAGTTGTTGCATATATATTGGGCGCACGGTGTTGCTTGGATGCTTCTTCTGGCAATGAGTAAATCATCTATGCTACCATTGTGTCAACATGACGCCAATCATCGAAGTCGAACACCTTATCAAACGCTACCGGAAAGCCACCAAAAACGCCGTGGATGATATTTCGTTCTCGGTCGCGGAGGGCGAGTTTTTTGCCCTCCTCGGGCCAAACGGGGCGGGGAAGACGACGACGATCTCTGTCCTTACGACGACGCTCGCCAAAACCTCGGGTCGGGTGTTGATTGCGGGCTTTGACCTCGAGCGCGACGAGCACGCGATCCGCCGCGCCTCCGGCGTGGTTTTCCAGGGCTCCTGCGTGGATCTCAACCTCACGGCGGAGGAGAACATCCGTTTCCACGCATTTCTCTACGGGCTCTATCCGTTTCGTCCGCTCTACGCGCTGATGCCGCGCAGCTATCGCGCCCGGGTGCATGAGCTCGCCGAGCTCATGGGAATTACCGCGGCTCTTTTTCAGCCGATGCACACCTTCTCCGGCGGCATGCGTCGCAAGCTCGAGCTCGTACGCTCTCTGATGCACCGCCCCAAGGTGCTCTTTCTCGACGAGCCGACTGCGGGGCTTGATCCCCTAAGCCGCCGCGCGCTCTGGAGCTATCTCGCCGACATCCGCAAGCGCGAGCGCGTCACGATACTTCTCACGACGCACTACCTCGAGGAGGCAGAGAGCGCTGACAACGTCGCGATCATCAACGATGGAAAAATCGTTACGTACGGAACGCCGAAAGAGCTCACGCGCACCCTGCTCGGGGACACGCTTATTGTAGACGCCGTTGACCGCGGCTCTCTCCGTAGCGCGCTTCTAAAATTCACCAACCGCGTGAGCGAAACGCCGCCGTTTCGCGTTGCTTTGAGTAAGGACCTACGTGCGCAAGACGTCGTCCGTTCGCTCTCTGTGGAGCTGACGCTATTCGATATTGAACGGCCGACGCTGGAAGACGCATATCTTAAAATTATTGGGAGCGATACAGATGCGTCATGATTACGAATGTCAAAGTTCAAAACGCAAGCAAAGTCAAAAGTCAAAACGCAAAAGTCAAAACCGCAGCCTCAAAGTCAAAAGTTTGAAAGGTTTTAGGCTGTGGTTTTGAGCTTTGACTTTTGCGTTTTGACTTGGCTTGTAGCAATGCTCAGGATTATAGCGCGCGCCTGTACCGTCTTTACCATGCTATTTCACTTTAATGCTATTGTCGCCATTGCCTTCCGCGACCTCACGAAGCTCTTTCGAGACCGAATCCGTCTCGTGGCTTCATTTGTGTTCCCGTTCATGTTTATCGGGGTCCTTGGTGGCGGGCTCAATGCGAGCTTCGGCGATCGGCTCGGGTTTCAATTTTTGCCGTTTGTGTTTGTTGGCGTTCTCGCGCAGACGATGTTCCAGTCCTCTGCCGCGGGCGTGATCTCTCTCATCCGCGACCGTGAGACAGACTTCAGCAAGGAGCTTTTCGTGGCACCGATTTCTCGCTACGGCATCGTGCTTGGAAAAATCATCGGGGAATCGCTCGTCTCGCTCACGCAGGGAGTGGGTATTGTCGCGTTCGGGCTCATTATCGGTGTGCCGATTACACTCGCCGCGCTCGCCGCGATGGCGCCGGTTGCGTTCATTTCGGCGCTTTTTGGCGGCGCGTTCGGCATACTCGTGCTCGGCAACGTCCGCGAGCAGCGCACAACTGCTCAGCTCTTCCCATTTCTCATCTTCCCGCAGTTCATCCTCGCCGGCGTTTTCAACCCAATCAAGGATCTGCCTCCGGTGGCCGCGTGGCTCTCGCGGATCACGCCGATGACCTACCCCGTTGATCTCATGCGCGGCGTGTTCTACTCGGGCAGTACCGAGAGAGTCTTTGCAGTAAGCAGGCACCCACTCGCAAATATCACAATCATCGTCGTGCTGTTCGGAGTGTTTCTTCTCCTCGGCACGTGGCTTTTTGTCAGGAAGGAGAGAGAACGATGACAGAGGACGCGCCTGCACGAAATCAGAAGCACGAAGCTCGAAATCCGAAACAATATCGAAATCACTGCCTGCGGCAGGCAGGCAAATGCTCAAAACAAAAATGCAAAAATTAAAATTACAATTCAATATGCAAAATGTGCTTATTGTTGGCCTCTCGTTCGGTGTGGTCGTCTTGCTCGTGGTGACTGCCCGCGCGGAGCACCAACGCAGAAAAGAGGTGCTCCTCCAAAAGAGTACGGCGCTTGAGAGCGTGGTTGCTACAACGACCCTCCCGAGTCCTTTTTCCTCTCTCGCGCTTGATGCGCGCGCGGCGATTGTCTGGGACGTCGCTCTAGCCCGTCCGCTCTACAGCCGAAATGCCGACGCACAGCTGCCGCTTGCCTCGCTCACGAAGCTCATGACCGTGCTTCTCGCGCATGAGCGTATATCGCCTCCGGTGACACTCACCATCGCGCCGTCCGCTCTCGCACCTGAGGGCGACAACGGGCTTTTCCCGGAGGAAGAGTGGCGGCTACGCGACCTCATAGGCTATACCTTGATCGTTTCCTCAAATGACGGTGCGCGAGCGCTTGCGGCTGCCGCGGGTAGCGTGGGCGGCATGGTGAGCGGGCCGTCGTCCGAGAGCAAGGCACTCGAGACATTCGTTACGGCAATGAATGAGCGCGCGATAGAGCTCGGGCTTACGCAAACGTACTTTCTCAACGAGAGTGGGCTCGACACCTCCGAGGCGGTGAGCGGGGGATACGGATCCGCGCATGACGTTGCGCGGCTCCTCGCCGAAGCGCTCCATGAGATTCCAGCGGAGCTCGAAATGACACGCACGAAAGCTCTTGCCGTGCGCTCGCTCTCCGGCGTGGTACACGACGCGGAGAACACCAATGAGGTGGTAAACCGCATTCCGGCTTTGATCGGCGGCAAAACAGGCTACACCGATCTTGCGGGAGGAAACCTCGCCATCGTCTTTGATGCGGGGTTCGCACGGCCAATCGCCGTCGTCGTCCTGGGCTCAACACAGGCCGGGCGGTTTAGCGACGTCGAGCGGCTTGTGTGGGCGACGCTGGAGTATCTCAAAGTGTGCACCGCAGAACAAACGATATGCATATAATCCCCGTCAGGGGCATAGGTCACCCGCATTAATTTTCAATTTTGCAATTTTCAATGAATTTTCAATGTGTCAATGACTCAATGGCGGACGACGTCGTGTTTGAAAATTGTGTCATTGCAAAATTGATTGAAAATTGAAAATTGAACATTGGAAATTTCTGACTCAAATGGCCACTGATCTCTGGTCTTTCATGCTTACTCTTTTGCCCTTATGATAATAAATGTAGCTAAAGTCTTCCTTCCCGCCACCATTGCTTTCGCGATCGGTGTCGTGTTCGCGCCGCTCCTGGCACACTACTTATACCGCTTTCGCATGTGGAAGAAGAGTGCGAAAGCGGTAGCGCTCGACGGCCGTGGTACGCCGATCTTTCACTCGCTCCACCGCGATAGGGAAACATCGACGCCGAAACTTGGCGGCATCGTGATCTGGGGAAGCACGCTTGTGACAGTACTTCTCATCAGAATTGCCGAAGACGTCATTCCCTCAGCGCTCACGGCAAAACTTGAGTTCCTCAGTCGTTCGCAGACGTGGCTGCCACTCGTAACACTCCTCGTGGGGGCAACCATCGGTTTTATAGACGACATGCTTGATGTGCGGGGAGGCGGAAAGTACCTCGCTGGTGGACTTTCGCTCCGGATGCGGCTCGGTATCGTTGCTTTGACCGGACTCATCGGTGGGTGGTGGTTTTTCACGAAACTTGGAGTCTCAAGCATCATAGTGCCGTTTGCCGGTGAGGTGATACTCGGCTGGCTCCTCGTGCCGCTCTTCATCATCGTTCTGCTCGCGATCTACTCAGGCGGCGTCATTGATGGTATTGATGGCCTTGCCGGCGGGGTGTTTGCGGCGATATTCGGCGCGTATGGTGGCATCGCGTTTTTTCAAAACCAGATTGACCTCGCGGCATTCTCGGCGGTCGTCGTTGGCGGCATTCTTGCTTTTCTCTGGTTTAACATTCCACCTGCTCGATTCTATATGTCCGAGACAGGCACCATGGGGCTTACCATGACGCTCGCGGTCGTCGCATTTCTCACCAAGGCCGTCGTCGTCTTGCCCATAATCGCTTTTCCGCTGCTTGCCACAACCGCCTCGGACGTGATCCAGCTCGCTTCAAAGCGCTTCCGCGGAGGGAGAAAGGTGTTCCTTATCGCGCCAGTGCACCACCACTTCGAAGCCCTCGGCTGGCCGCCGTACAAAGTGACGATGCGTTACTGGGTGATTTCGGTCATCTGCGCGCTCCTTGGCATGATCGTGGCCCTCGTGGGGAACCAGGTCACGCTTTGAATTTTCAATTTTCAATGCTCAATTTTCAATAAATTTTCAATCCGCCAGCTGGCGGACCCAATGGCTCAATGACGAATCACGGACGAACGTCAGCGTGTTTGAAAATTGATTCATTGCAAAATTGATTGAAAATTGGAAAATTGATAATTGAAAATTCAGACTCGATATTTTACGTTTTACGCACAGCAGTTTTGGTGTTTTGAATCTTATCGAGTCCACTTTATGCCCCGTCTCACCTTCGCCAAACCCGACTCTTTTTTCATCGCGATTCTTGTCTCGCTTACGCTCGCGGGCTTTTTCATATTTATTTCGGCTTCCCTCGGGCTTCTCGCGCGAGGAGGTGCTCCATTTGGAGCGGCGATAGTAAAGCAGCTTCTGCTCGGCATCGTAGTTGGTGGTGGGTGTTCTCTCGCCGCCACATACACCCCCTACGAGCGTTGGCGCAGATACTCCCCCTGGCTTTTTTTGGCCGCGCTTATTATCACCGCCCTCGTGTTTGTGCCCGGCGTCGGCTTTGAGCACGGCGGCGCACGGCGATGGATCGCCGTCGGCCCGCTGTCTTTTCAACCGGCAGAATTTTTGAAGTTCGCGTTCGTGCTCTACGCTGCGGCGTGGCTCGCCGCCCTCGACGAGCGGGGCAGGAAAACGGCCTTTGCTATGCTGCCGGTCTTTCTTATGCTCGCGGCGGTGGGAACGCTGCTCATTGCACAGCCGAATACGAGCACGCTCGTCGTTATCATCGTTGCGGTTGCAGGAATGTGTATCGTTGCCGGTGTGCGCGCGCGTGACCTTGCGGCGCTTGCGGGTGTCGCGGCTGTAGGTATTATCGCGCTCATCATGCTGCGCCCCTATCTCTACGAGAGAATTCAGACGTTCCTTGATCCGTCCCGCGACGCGCTCGGCGCAAGCTATCAGATTCAACAGTCCCTGATCGCGGTCGGGAGCGGCGGCGTCTTTGGCCGCGGCTTCGGGCAGAGCGTGCAAAAATTTGAGTATCTCCCCGAACCGATCGGCGATTCCATCTTTGCGGTCGCAGCCGAGGAGTTCGGTTTTATCGGCGCGCTCATTTTGATTCTACTTTTCCTCGCTCTCGCCCTGCGCGGATTTCGAATCGCGGCGCATGCACCGGACAATTTTGGCTCCCTCGTCGTTACCGGCTTCATCATCCTCATCGTTTCGCAGTCATTTATGAATATCGGCGCCATGCTCGCCGTCTTGCCGCTCACCGGCACGCCGCTTATTTTCGTTTCAAAGGGCGGTACCGCCCTCTTGTTCGCGCTCGCCGAAGCAGGCATAATTGTTAATGTGTCGAGACGTGCGAGAGGGTAGAGGATAGAAAGTGGAGAGTGGATTTTTTACTCCCACACTCTACATTCTACTTTCCACTCTCTACTTTCCACTTTCCAACCATGAAAATTTTATTCACCGGCGGCGGTACTGGCGGGCACTTTTATCCCATTGTAGCTATTGCGGAGGAGATAGACCGTCTCGTCGAAGAGCGCAAGCTCGTCGGCGTCGAGAAGCACTACATGGCTGCGGAGTCCTATGACGCAGGCCTCCTCCTCGAGCGTGATATCACTTTTCACCACGTGAGTGCGGGCAAAGTGCGGGCGTACTTTTCGCCTCTCAATTTCCTCGACATTTTTAAGACTACTGCTGGGCTGCTTCGGGCGATCGTGCGGCTCTACTTTCTTTTTCCCGACATTATCTTCGGCAAAGGAGGCAGCGAGAGCTTCCCCGCGCTTTTTGCGGCGCGTGTTCTTGGTATTCCAGTGATGATTCACGAATCCGATACCGTGCCGGGAAGGGTCAACCGCTGGGCAGCGAAGTTCGCGCTTCGCATCGGACTCGGCTTTCCCGAGGCAGCAGCGCATTTCAAAACGATAGATAAGAAAAAAATCGCGCACACCGGCATCCCGGTGCGGCGCGAGCTCTTTCACCCCGAGCGCGAGGGCGCACAGGAGTTTCTGCACCTTGAAGCCGGTATTCCTGTGCTTCTCGTCCTCGGTGGCTCGCAGGGCGCTATGGCGCTGAATGAGCGCGTACTCGACGCCCTGCCGCGTCTTGTCGAGCACTATCAGGTGATCCATCAGACGGGCACGGCAAACATTGAAGAGTGTACGCGCCTTGCCGCGCTTGTGCTTGAGGGAAGCGAGCAGAGGACGCGCTATCATCCATTCGGCTTTTTCAAAACGCTTGCGCTGAAACAGGCCGCCGGGGCAGCCGATCTCCTGCTCTGCCGCGCTGGCGCGACAACGATTGCAGAGGCGGCGCTCTGGGGCCTGCCTGCGATCGTCGTGCCGCTCCCGAGAGCCAAAGGCGACCATCAGCGCGAGAATGCCTTTGCCTATGCCCGCACCGGCGCTGCGGTCGTGATCGAGGAGGCGAATCTAACCAGCACGATTCTCCTTCAGGAAACTGACCGACTGATGGGCAATGTCACCGAACGTGAACGCATGCGGAATGCTGCGCGTGCCTTCGCCCGTCCCGACGCCGCCTCGCTCATCGCGGACGAGCTCCTCCGCCTTGGCCTCAAGCACGAAGGGTAATTTTTGATAACGACGGGTTTTGGAATTTTACTTGTTGTTTTACGTTGTTGTTTTGCGCTTTTCGTTTTGCGTTTTGCATTTTCTGATATAGAGTCAATCTCACGGCCCTATCGTCTAATGGCCAGGACGCTACCCTCTCACGGTAGAAATCGGGGTTCGACTCCCCGTAGGGTCATTGCGGAGAAAACAAATATGTGCTACCATTTTCTTGGTGAACGGCTCTTTGTTTTTGTGTTGAAGGAAAAAAGGAGTAAGTGATGCCTCGTGTAGCAATTTTTGGTTGCGGGGACGCGGGAGAACTAAATTTTTGTGGGCTTAAACTCGCAGGATTTGACCCCGTTGTACTATGTGATGAGGACCCGAGTGTTCTCCAGAAAACACACTGGGCTCCTAAAAACGTCGCCCGATGTACTACAAAAAATGTAGGTACGATTTATGGGAGTGAGGACGTCGATCTCGTCGTCGTTGGAACGCCTGACCATACTCACCTTCCTGTCGCCAGTGCTGCACTAGCGGCTGGAAAATACGTATGGGTTGAGAAGCCACTCGCAACGGCAACCCAAGACATAGAAATGTTTGCGCATCTCGCGCACACATATCCTGGCAGGCTGCTCTTCAGCGAGACATTCACCTATCAAGCGCAGATCCAAGCAACAATACTGAATCTCGGCGAACTTGGTGGTCTACAGGGGGGGCAAACGTCATACACGATGTGGAACTGCGACCGCATTATGGGTGGCGGCAAGTGGCGCACAGAAACCCGTTACAACCCCTGCGCCGGCGGCCTCAGCCATAACTTCATGGTACTGCGGTTACTTGCGGCATCGCCTTTCGTGCGCGTGTGCAGCCGAGGCCAGGTTCTCACATATCACGAGCTCGGGAAACACGGCGGTTTTGATACCATGCACGGACTGCTCGAGACCGCTGCCGGACAGCTCTTTTCGTGGTACATCTGCCTTGCGACTAAAGGACCGAATAGCCCGATGGCGCACAGGACAGCGCACTTTATGCTCCAGTTTGAGTGCGGTGCGCTCATCTACGGCCATGAACCAGAGCACGACCGGCTCATCGTCAATGGAGAAAGTGCCTACTTCGCCCAGGAGGCGGAGGCGGTGTCGTGGCGCAGCTACTACAAGGAGATATGCTACCGCCGGATGCATGAAGACACTCTCAGGGCGATGCGTGGTGAACCAACGTTACATACTATCTGGCACGGCATTAATGTTGCAGCTGCCTGTGCCTCTGCTTTTGAATCTGCCCACCAAAACGGCATCTGGCTCGATATTCCACAAGTATTGCAAGGGTAAAGATCGCTTCGTCTACAAAAGCCGCTCACACACTTGTGTATGAGCGGCTATCTATACGTACAGGTTTTCAGAATAACCGAGACACGCCGATGAATAAATACCCCGTGGCGAAAAGATAGATAACCATCTTCGCCATATTGTAGATTCGTCCTCCCCTCACGCCACTCTCGTATGCAAGAGCAATACGAAATGGGTTCGCGTCGCGATCAAGAGCGGTCCAAACGAATTGATCTGCCCTATCCGTTTGCATACCAATAAGAACCCATCCCTCTCTCGTGATGACCCACCATATCGCGCACAGGAGCAGCCCAAAAGACATACCGAAACCTACCTCCATAGCGGTGCGCACTCCGCCCGCAAGGAATCCAAAAATCACCGCATTGGCGATGAGCATGACGTTATACCGCTGCCAGATCGCTTGCCGTTCCGAGTTGATAAGCGCCGTATGGGCGGTGAAAAGACCGGTAAGCGAGATGTCGGAATACTGTTCCGTCGCTTGCGGCGCGGTAGGCCGCACCGAATACTCTTGCGCTTCCGCCATAGCGTCCCCCCCCCGCTGCTGTTTTTAGTCGTTCAATGCTACGATGAACATCAGTAACTCCACTATGCATACATTATATCCGGCTGTATTGCAAATCGCACGGTGCGAACTCATTCTGTTTTATTAGTTCGATTACACACTAATTACAAAAAGAAATGGCCAAAGAACGAGAGTCTAAGTAATCAGAAATAATATTGTTTCAAAAGAGACTGCGTCGGAACTTCAGCGGATTATCCGTGATGAGCATGGAAAAGAACTTACGAATGCAGAGACGCACCAAGCTGCTAGCAACATGGTCAATCTTTACTGCTTGCTCTGGATGATAGACCAGTGGAGTGGTACGGAGAGAGTCTGCTCAATCCCTCAAAAAGCTCGATAAGGGGTTTTGAATTCTGTCTTGTTAGGGTCATACGAAAAAAGAGACGTCGACCGTCTCTTTTTTCGTATACCGGTGGCGAGCCGTGTGTGGATAAACTTTTTCTCGCTCAATGGCAACGTGGTAGTATTTGAGGCATGGCAGAGACGGTACCGGTGTTTACCATCAAAGAGTCGCTTCGCTTCGGCTGGGAGACGACGAAGGCGAATCTTACGTTTCTCGCGGGGACGTTTCTTGTCTCGATCGCGCCGTCGATTGCAGGCGAGGCGCTGGGGCTCGACGAGCGGGACGGCATTATACCGGCACTTTTCGTGATCGCGGCGGTTGTGGTGCAAGCCGGGCTCGGGCTCGGTCTTACGAAAATCCATTTGCGGTTTGCCCGCGGCGAGATAGCAGAATGGCGAGATCTATTTTCATGCGGCCACTTGCTGCTACCGTATCTCGGCGCCGCGATTCTCTACGGCCTCGTCGTCGTCTTTGGCCTCATCCTTCTCATTGTTCCGGGCGTCATCTGGTCCGTTAAATACGGCTTGTATTTTTATGTGTTGCTCGACGAGCATGCGCCGCCGTTTGTTTCGCTCCAGCGCAGCGCGGAGATCACGAAAGGCGTGCGATGGCAACTTTTCCTCTTTGCCCTTATCCTCGGGCTTGTCAATGTCGCCGGGGCGTTTGCATTCGGTGTCGGCCTTCTCATCACCGTACCGGTAACAGCGATCGCTGGCGCGTATGTATATATCAAGCTGCGCGAGCGGCTCGTGCCAGCCGCCGAGCCGCCAGAACAGCACGCGGTTGTACCGGTTGAACCAGGATAGCTGCGCCAAGCTGCATCAGGGCGTGCATTGAGCGCGATATTAGGGTAACTTATTTATGGACGGGGCCTAAGCACACCCCCGCCGCTTATTGCGAGGCAGTGTGGAGCTAATTTACAGACCCTCTTAACCTATGTCCTCCGGCAAACAATTGAAAACGCGCATCAGGTCAGTCGGTAACATTCGCAAGATTACGAAGGCGATGGAGCTTGTCTCTGTCTCCAAAATGAAGCGAGCTGTTGATGCTCTGCTCCGCACCCGTCCCTACGCTGAGGGCGCGTGGGAAGTGCTGCGCGACCTCAGAGCGGTGGCGCTCGGAGAGAGGCATCCCTTGCTTGGCGAGGAGCGGGAGTTGAAACGCGCGCTCGTCCTGCTCACGACATCCGACCGCGGCCTCTGCGCCAACTTTAACAGCGCGGTGCTCGGGAGAGTTGAGAAATTTTTGGCCGAGTTGCCGGAGGGCGCGAGTGCTGATATCGTGACTCTTGGGAAGCGCGGGCGGGAGGCCGCGGCGCGGAGGGGCTGGAATCTTGTTGCTTCGTTTGACCACCTCTCGGTGCTTCCGAGCGCCGAGGATATAGAGCCAATCGCGACTCTCCTCACGCGCGGTTTTATCGAGGGACGCTACGACCACATCTATATCGTCTTTACGGATTTTGTCTCAGCGATTCGTCAAGAGGTGGCGCTTGAGCAGCTTTTGCCGCTCCACGAGAACGCGCGGCTTGGCGCGGCATGGCGCGTCGGGGAGGGCGCGGTGAACACCACGCGCGCTCTCGCGCGCGAGCGCTTGCGCAGAATCGAGTTCCTGTTTGAACCGTCGGGGAAAGCGGTGTTTGAGTATGTACTGCCGCGGCTCGTTTCCGTGCAGATTTTTCAGGGCATCCTCGAGTCAATAGCGTCTGAGCACGCCGCACGCCGGCTCGCGATGAAGAACGCGACCGACGCCGCGGCGGACATCGTTCGCGACGTCACGTTTACATTCAACCAGATGCGCCAGTCCGCGATCACGCAGGAAATCGCGGAAATCTCGACCGGAGCGATGATGACGAGGTAGGATTTTCTTGCGGCATCATTATCTCTATATCTCTATGGGTTCGAGTCTTAAAGGTTTCGGCGTTATTGGGGTGGTCATTATTACCACTCTCACTCTTCTCGTCGGGGGCGCCGTCCTCTATCTTAGTAAATTTAAGAATCCGAAAGTATCGCAAGAAAGTTTTTCGGAAGAACCACTGCAGAGTGAGAATATTCAAAACGAAGGATCAGAACGAAACGAATCAGACTATCACCATCTGGAGGCTGCAATTGAAAAGAACTATTTTACTCAATGCATTGATACCTCCCGCGCTCAGTCGACTCTTTATGAAGAAAAGCAAGATATACCGCAACAACTTGAGGACGATACTGTAATCCAGATAGAACTTGGAAAAGAACTGGGCTTTTTTACAGCCTTTCTCGCTTCAGAAAAAGATGCACAAATAAATAATCTAACTCAGGGGTTTATGGACCAACGAGCTGGCTACTCAGTAAGATTGCCGCAAGGCTGGAAACGAACCGAGGCTGGACCCCCTGGTTCTTTCATTGAATTTTCAACCTCAACGATACATAAAACAGGAGATTTGTGGGTTACGATTGAGCGTGAGACAGACCCCGGCATCTTTCCAAGGTGTAGTGGTTCGGTTCATGATTACTTACCAAAGGGAAATTCTTCTGAATTTTTGGAGAAAACACAATGCCGAGGGGGTTATTACCTTACACTGCGTCTACGGCGCGACGATCAAAATAGTGATACACACAAAAAATTACTTGAAAAAATAGCGAACAATTTCTACCCAATTGACGAAGATTTCCTTCGTAATCGAGGAGCGAGGCCCTCCGTAGTTTTTGATAATCTTGCAACAGATGTCTTAATCCGAGTGCAACTCATGGGAAATAAAAAGATTCCTCCCAAAGGCATCCTGCGTCTTATCAAGTACACTTCGATACAAGAGGATATCTATGATGATCTCGGTCCACTTTATGATACTGGTATGGATGGGGACGAAATTGTAAATGACGGTGTATTTTCAAAGAAAATTTCAGTTAAGGAGAGTGGGCCCAAGCCTTTATTCTTTGGGTTTATTCTCGTGGTTCCCGATTCTATGGTTCCAACACGACTTCACGATTTGTTACTTCCGGTTGCAATTCGACAGGATCCCGAGTGTGTGGTGGATAGTTTTGTTGCAGACTTACGTTCGGGAGATATAGAATCGGCGGGAAAAAAGGTCGGCGAGCGCGTAAAAGAAGGTTTAAGTACCATAGACCAGTCCGCCTTACTCAAACTAGCTGATTCGATTGAAAGGAGGACTCTTGAGGAGCCCAAAGAAGATAGCGCGAAATGGTACCGTAGTGATTCAAGATCATATGAAATCCCTTGGGATGACGCAGATGGTCCCGGCTCATTGAGTATATCGTTGTTTAGAGACGCTCTCGGTATATGGAGTATACAGTTTTAGTTCGATCTCGGATTTAGAAAATGTATGAATACAGGCATCATTAAACAAATCATCGGCCCGGTGGTTGATGTTGAATTTCCGGAGCCGCCGCTGCCGCAAATTTTTGGGGCGCTTGTCGTGGAGCGAGAGGGCGAGCCGCTGACTCTTGAGGTGGAGCAGCATGTGGGGAGTTCGTTTGTGCGCTGCATTGCGCTCGGGCCGACCGAGGGACTCCAGCGGGGTCTTCTGGTGCGAGACAGCGGCGAGACGATCACAGTCCCCGTCGGGCCCTCGGTCCTCGGGAGGATTTTTAACGTGCTCGGTGAGCCGATAGATGAAGGGAAGCCGCTCGCTCTCGGGAAGCGCTACCCAATCCACCGCTCTCCGCCCCCGTTCGTCTCGCAGTCAGTCGCGACCGAGGTGCTCGAGACCGGCATCAAGGTGATTGATCTGATCTGCCCGTTTCTCCGCGGCGGCAAGGTGGGGCTCTTCGGCGGCGCCGGCGTCGGGAAGACCGTGATCATCCAGGAGCTGATCCGCAATATCGCTGCCGAGCACGGCGGCTACTCGGTGTTTGCCGGAGTCGGCGAGCGCACTCGCGAGGGCAACGATCTCTACCACGAGATGCGCGAGTCCGGCGTGATGGACAAGACCGCGATGGTGTTCGGCCAGATGAATGAACCGCCGGGCAATCGCGCGCGCGTCGCGCTCTCCGCGCTCTCGATGGCGGAGTATTTCCGCGACGAGGAGGGAAAGGACGTGCTGCTCTTCATTGACAATATTTTTCGCTTCACGCAGGCGGGCTCGGAAGTCTCGGCGCTCCTCGGCCGCATCCCCTCGGCTGTGGGCTACCAGCCGACGCTCGCCTCCGAGATGGGCGAGCTTCAGGAGCGCATTACCTCGACCGACAAGGGTTCCATCACCTCGGTACAGGCGGTCTACGTACCGGCAGACGATCTCACTGACCCGGCGCCCGCGACCACCTTCGGTCACCTTGACTCGACCGTCGTGCTCACACGCTCACTCGCGGAGCTCGGCATTTACCCCGCCGTGGACCCGCTCGACTCGAGCTCGACTCTTCTCGACCCGGCGGTCGTCGGCGATGAGCACTACCGGGTGGCGCGCGGCGTGCAGCGCGTACTCCAGCGCTACAAAGACCTCCAGGATATCATCGCGATCCTCGGCATCGAGGAGCTCTCGGAGGAGGATAAGCGCACCGTCGCCCGCGCGCGCAAAATCCAGCGCTTTCTCTCGCAGCCGTTCCATGTGGCGGAGCAGTTCACCGGGAGCCAAGGGCGCTACGTCCCGCGCGCGGAGACCGTGCGGGGCTTCAAAGAAATCCTCGACGGCGCGCACGATGAAAAATCCGAGCAGCAATTTTATATGAAAGGCGGAATCGAGGAGGTGGAGTAACGAATTTCCAATTTCCAAGTGGTCAATTTCCAAGCAAATTTCAAATGCTCAAATCTCAAATTAAACTTCGTACTTCGGATTTTGTACATCGGATGTCAGCGTCGGCAATTTTTTTACGAAATAAGACATGAAGACCCACACGCTCGGATTTATTTTTTCTCCGTCATTCGAGGAGGTGCTGCTCATCGAGAAGCAGCGCCCCGATTGGCAACGGGGGAAGCTCAACGGCATCGGTGGCAAGATTGAATCCGGCGAGGGCAGTGTTCAGTGCATGGTACGCGAGGCATCCGAGGAATGCGGCCTCTATTCAGAACGCGAAAGCTGGATGTACATCGGCATTATGGAAGGATCCGAGTGGTCGGTGGACGTGTACGCACTGATTCATCAAGGAGCGCTCGACGATATTCAAACCACAACGGACGAGGAGGTCGCGTGGTACCCTGTTGCCGCTCTGCCTCACCATGCGCTCTCAAACGTGCCGTGGCTTATTCACCTCGCAATCGACAAGCTGCGCCACGACAAATTCCATTCCTGCACGGTACAGTATCGTTAGGAGTTTTAGAGTGCTGTTTGAGTCATCAACGGCTGTTATCGGAAATATAGCCGCGTATACGCGCCAAGCCATGCGCCGTGCTAGAATAGGAGTATGCAAAGCGGCACGGTTATAACGCGGTTTCCGCCATCGCCGACGGGTCTATTCCATATAGGGAATGCGCGGACGGCGCTTTTTAACTGGCTTTTTGCGCGGCACCACGGTGGGAAAGTGCTTCTGCGGTTTGAAGACACCGACCGCGCACGCTCAAAGTCCGAGTATGAACAAAATATCCGCGATGGCCTCGTGTGGCTCGGGCTCGATTTTGATAACGCCGAGGAGGCGCCATGGCGTCAATCTGAGCGTACGGCTATCTACCGCGTTCATATCGAGCGCCTGATCGCCTCCGGCAGCGCCTACGTGTCGCGCGAGCGGGCAAAGGATGACCCGAGTAGGGAAGTGGATCTCGTGCGTCTCCGAAGCGGCGGCAAGAATGTCACTTTTCATGACGAGATCCGAGGGGATATTACTTTCGATACCACTGAGCTCGGCGATCTCGTTATCGCGCGGAACATTGGTGAGCCGCTTTATCATCTCGCGGTCGTCGTGGATGATTTCGAGATGGGTGTTACGCACGTGATCCGCGGGGAAGACCATATCTCAAATACCGCGCGGCAAATTTTGATACAAGAGGCGATTGGCGCGCCACGGCCTCTCTATGCGCACATTCCGCTCATTCTCGCGCCTGATCGTTCGAAGCTCTCGAAACGCCACGGTGCGACCGCGCTCACCGACTACCGCGACCAAGGATACCTCCCGCAGGCGCTTATAAACTACCTCGCGCTCCTCGGCTGGAGCCCGGGAGACGATAGGGAAGTGTTCAGCCCGAGGGAACTTATCGAGCGCTTCGGCCTCTCACGCGTGCAGAAGTCCGGCGCCATATTCAATCGTGAGAAACTCGACTGGCTCAACCGCGAGCACCTTAAACTTCTCTCCGACGATGATTTCTTGGCAGCTAAAAGAATTTTTTTGCCTACCCGCGAAAGAGAACTTTTTGAGAAGCATCCGCGCACGGCGCGTGCGCTCGTGCCAATCTTGCGCGAGCGCACTGCGACGTTTTCCGACGTTCGAGCGCTCGCGGAGAGGGGAGAGCTCCTGTACTTTTTTGAAGATCCTATATTCGAGGACGCATCAAAAATTTCATGGAAAGAAACACCTAATGAGACTACAAAGCGTCACCTGCAGTATCTTGTCGCTATACTCGATGCTGCGAAAGAAAAAAATGATTACCACGAGGCGTTGAATACAACGATCTTCGAGTACGCGCTAAAAGAGGGGAAGGGGGCGGTGCTCTGGCCGATGCGGTATGCCCTGTCAGGCAAGGACAAGTCGCCCGATCCCATCACGATTGCGACGATCGTAGAGAGGGAGGCAACAATCCGTCGTCTCAAAACCGCTATAACAATGTTGGCAGCTTAACATACGAAAACGGCCCTCCCGAAAACATGTCAAGTGCTTCTACAAATCGCTTAAAATTTTCTATGTTCGCTGTGCGGGCTTGCGTTGGTTTAACCCTCGCTGCTGTGGCTACCGCCGAACATACGAGCGCGCAGTCGAGCGCTGAAATAAAATCAAAAATAGACGCACATACCGGCGCCGTAGCCTCTCTAGAGCATGAAATCAAACGCTACGAGGCAGAACTTGCTGCTGTAGGGCGCGACGCCGACACGCTCGAGGGCGCCGTCGCGCGGCTGACGATCTCGATTAAAAAATTTAACGCGGACATCGCCCTTACCGAGCGAGAGATTTCCGAGACAAGCGCGCGCATTGCGACCCTCAGCGGAAATATTAGCGACAAAGAGCGACGCATCGCACAAAACACAGCGGCAATCGCGGAGACCCTGCGCCGCGTGCGCGAGCAAGAAGCGGCAACCCTTATTGAAGTCGTGCTCTCGGAGTCGCGGCTCTCCGGCTTTTGGGATTCAGTCGCCAGCATCCGTCAATTTCAAGAGACTATTCGAACTGAGCTCGCCTCGCTTCGCGCGGTAAAGACCGAGCTCGAAGGGCTCCGGGAGAAAGAGGAAGATGAGCAACTGGAGCTGATCGGGCTCCGCATTCAGCTTGCTGACCAAAAATCGCTCGTCGAGGCCGAGCGTCGAGAGCAGCGAGAACTGCTGCGCCTCACGAAAAATAAAGAATCTAATTACCAGGAGCTTCTCGCGACGAAGCTGGCCGAGAAAGAAGCGTTCGAGCGCGAAATCCACGCGCTTGAGGCCGCGCTTGAGATAGCGATAGATCCTTTAAAGCTCCCCGAGAAGAGGCCAGGGGTGCTTGCGTGGCCGCTCGAGAGCATTACGGTCACGCAGTATTTCGGCAATACGGATTTCGCTCGAGCAAACGCAGGAATCTACCAGGGGAAGGGGCACAACGGCATCGATTTTCGAGCATCCGTAGGGACGAGCGTAAAGAGTGCGCTTGTTGGTATAGTAGAGGCAGCCGGCGATACCGATCTGGTTCGCGGCTGTTCATCTTATGGCAAATGGGTGCTCGTGCGCCACGCAAACGGACTCTCGACGCTCTATGCGCATCTCTCGCTCGTCAAAGTGACCGAGGGGAGTAAAGTCGCCACGGGGGACATTATAGGTTACAGTGGAAAGACTGGCTACTCGACCGGGCCGCACCTCCACTTCACCGTCTATGCAACGCAGGGCGTGCGCGTACAGAGGTTTGCGAACAGTGTCAATTGCAAAAACGCATCAATTCCGATCGCTGACCTCAAGGCATATTTGAATCCGCTCGATTATCTGCCGGCGATGCCGTAAACGCGCATAACGAATTTCCAAATTCCAAAAAACCCGTCTCCAAACACGACGTGCGTGTTTGAGATTTGATGCATTTTTCGCTTTATGCAGATGAAAAAAGGATATATGAGGCGCAACGCCGGACTCATCACAACTCTTTTACTCATCGCGGTCGGCGTCGGCCTGCTCGCGTATTTTCAAGTTGACTTACGTGCCCTTATCGGAGCCGCGATCCGTTGGATCGGAGCCTTTATTAGCACACTTCGGTAAAGGTTTGGTGAGTGATTCCACACTACGTCGACAAATATATCTTGTGCGACGTTCGGTACAAAACAAAAACGGGCTTCCCTACAATCGAGAGAAGCCCCCCTTTAGTTTAGTCCTGGTCTGTGGCTATTTGGTTATTTTTGTCTCAGTGGATTAAATGCCCGCTCAAAGGCGGCTTCTTGCTCCTTGGTACTATTATTCGGCTTTCTGCTCATTCTGATTCCCGGGAAGAATATAGTCTTTCGCCTCGATGACGTGCACAGTCCTACACTCTGGGCATCGTACCCGTCTTCCTACTAACCCATGCTCTTCGATCTTCATTGCTCTCTCCTCGTCGCCGGTTCGGCGGGCGATTCAGGGTAGAACCCTTCGACGCCGAATTGTTGGTCGAGTTTGTCTATGAGCGTGCCCACGTCCGTGCCGTCAGGCATGTTTGCAGTAATGTATCGCTTCATCTCCTCTGTGATACCTATACCACCAAACATCGGCGTCACGATTACCGTTGGTGCAACAGATTCAGCGTACTTCTGTACGTCATCAATCTTTTGCACATTGCGGAACCAAATCACCATCCGTTCCATTATCCCCCTTCTCCTCTCTTTCGCTAGTGACGCAGAAAATGTCCGATCGAACAAATCGTGCGTCAGTTTTCCGGGACAACCCTCATTTTTCTAGGGTCACGATAGCACACGGCGCCGACGCCGGCAACTTTTAGTGCGGTAACCGCTCACACCTTTTATTTTTGTGCATTGCGAGAGGTGTTTAGGAAATGGCGAGCCGAGTAGAAAAATGCAGCTGTCTGAGGCCGACTAGCAAGGCGGCCGAGTTCTGCATTTTTCGTCAAGCGAGGCGACCCCATTTCGAAAAGACCGAAGCACGAGCACAAAAATAAAAGGTGTGAGTGGTTACTTAGTGCGAGTTGGTGCATGATTACATGCCTCGAGTTTCCATCCATTATTTGCAATAACAATGCGATCGCTTGCTTATTGCACATCAAAACTCTTCAACGATTTTAAGCAAGAGGCGCACCGGGGACCCTGCGGCGCCTTTGGCGAGGTGGTCGCCCTTGGCGGAGGTCATGCGCGGCGCCATGTCTATGTGCACCCACGCCGGGTGGTTTTTGGCGAACTGGTAGAGGAACATGCCGCCGCCAATGACTCCAGCATGGCGGGTGTTGCCCTCGGCGGGAATGTTCGGGATGTCCCCGAACTCGCCCTTCACAATGTAGTCATACTCATCCCAGAGCGGCAGCGGCCAGACGTACTCCCCGCTCTCCTCGCCCCATTGCCTGATTTTGTTTGCGAGATTTTCATCGCGCGTCATAATGGCGCTCGCGACCTGCCCGAGCGCGATGAGCGATGCCCCGGTCAGTGTCGCGACGTCAACAACGAGCCGCGGCTTGTAGCGCTCGGCGTAGGTGAGCGCATCGGCGAGTATAATGCGGCCTTCGGCATCGGTATTCAGGACCTCGATCGTCTTCCCCGAGAGCGATTTCAGGATGTCCCCGGGTCGGTAGCTTGACCCCGAGGGCATATTCTCCACTGCGGGCGCAATAGCGATTACATTCTTTTTGAGCTTGAGCCGCGCGGCGAGCACGGTGGCATGAATGACCGCCGCCGCCCCAGACATGTCCATGTGCATCTCATAGATGCTGTCTGTGGGCTTGAGGTTGAGCCCGCCGGAGTCGAAGGTAACCCCCTTGCCGCAAAGCACAATCGGCGGCTCGTCTTTCTCGCCCCCGCGATATTCGAGAACAATAAATTGCGGCTCCTCGCTCGAGCCCTTGGCGACGCCGAGCACCGCGCCCATCCCCTCGCGCT
This sequence comes from bacterium, assembly GCA_030697645.1. Taxonomy (NCBI): domain Bacteria; species bacterium. The sequence goes on from JAUYPI010000006.1 coordinate 137,388, forward strand.
CCATCTCGCGACGTCCCAGCACTTCGACAAAAATTGGCAAGCCCGCTGCCGCCTCGCGCGCCTTTTCTGCGAGGTATTTCGGTGTCATCACACTCCCCGGCGTGTTCGCAAGATCACGGCACGCATTCACTTCCTTCGCGACGGTCTGTGCGCGGCGGAGCGCTTTCTTAAAAGCCAGAGAATCGTCGCCGACGATCACTACCTCCGTGACCTGCTTAAAGCCGCCGCGCGGCGGCGTTTTGTGGACGTTGAATTCGTAATCTGCAAGCTCGAAATTCTCGACGACGAGCTCGAGCACCATCTCTTTCTCTTTTTCATCTTCTTTCATCTCACCACCCTTAATCTCACTACCTTGCACGGTTGATTTTCCATTGACACCAATTTTATGCGATCGCTCTAAATTGGTGCTCATTTGGTTGCCCTCGGTTGATGCGCCTGATGCAGCCATAAGATTTGGGAAGAGAAACTCGTCGAGAAAAACCGCGATGCGCGGGAGCTTGTGCTCTTTCGCCGCAGTAATCAATTTTCGCGCTGCGACGCGGAGCTTGCGGAGCGTCATCTCCTCCCGCTTCCCTACCCCAACCGCGAGCTCAAGCCGCCAGCTTGCCTTTTCACAGAGCCGCGTGTCCTCGCCCTCGGTGAGCCGCACCGGCACAATCTCTTTCGGCAGCGTATTATCTGATGCCGTCAGTGAAATTTTCATACGTGCAGGAAGTATATATGGTCGTGTTTTCGTGAGCCACTTGACAAATCAAAATTATGCGTCGCTTGATAGTTTCAGTCTGATACTCTATACTACCCAACAGCAAAACGTTCCTGAAAATGTTCTTGAGTCTTACCCTTAACGATGGTAGGAGGCAGCATGGCGGCAAGAAAAGAGCAGTTAGTTGCGGAAGCGGAAGCGTTTGCGCGCACGGTCCATGCCAATCAGGTCCGTCCGAACCGTGTCCGAGAACCCGTTACGTCGCATCTCAGAGAAGTTGCCGAGCTCGTACAACGATCCGGCGGCACTGACGAGGAAATTGCTGCGGCGTGGCTGCATGACAGTGTGGAGGACACACCAACAACCCTCGACGAGATCATCGTAGAATTCGGGATAGAGGTTGGAACTGCTGTGGGCGGCATGACCGATCCGCCAGAGTTTGAAGGATTTCCAACTCTTGAGCGTAAAACGCGCCAAGCAGAGCGTGTGCGCCACAAAAATCGAAGCATCAAGCGGGTAAAGATTGCAGACCAAACGTCGAACTTGCGTTCAGTCGCAGTCGACCCGCCGATCGCTTGGGGCAAACAGAAATGTCTCGACTACATCGAAGGCGCTCGGAGAATAGCCGTTGTGTGCTACGGCGTCAGCACGTATTTAGACTTTGAGTTTCTTAAGGCCTACCACCGTGCTCTGCAGGCACATTCATAAACAAAACAGCAGCCCGACCTACGGGCTGCTGTTCCATTTCGCCTTTAAATAAGGAAGCCGCAAGACATCCGATATCTCCTCTCAGAGGGTGCGTGTAATAACATTACACTGAGCCATACGACACCAAAGTGGTCAGGCGAACCTCCATCTTGAGGACATCGGATGTCAACGCTGGCAATTATGTGGCAATTTTGCAATAACTATGCGATCGCTTGCTTATTGCAAATTTTTTTATGGCGCATCGAGATAGACGTCTCGCAGCTGGAGCTTTCGTAAGGAGGTAGTGCCTTTGTCAATCATGGTGACTTTTTGCTGACGATTTCGAGGCCGAGCTCACGAAGCTGCTCGGGGGTAGCGGGCGACGGCGCGTCCATCACCGAAGTTTGGCCGCCGCGGGTTTGCGGGAATGCCTGCACTTCCCGAAGCTGTGTCTCGCCGGTGAGGTTCATGACGTTTCGCTCAACGCCGAGCGCAATCCCCCCGTGCGGCGGCGCGCCAGCGCGTAGCGCCGCGAGCATGTGGCCGATGCTATCCTGCGTGCGCTCAGGGTCGTAGCCCATCACGCGATAAACCGCTTCGAGGATTTCGCTCTTGTGAGCGCGGATGCTGCCGCCGCCTGTCTCAAAGCCGTTGCAGACGAGGTCGTACTGGGTGGTAAGAATTTCGCCGATGCGCTCGCCTTGAAGTAGCCAATCAATATGCTCCGGAACCGGCATCGAGAACGGATTGTGCGTGAATGTCCAGCCGCCCGCCCCGTTAGAAGCATGGCTTCGAGCGAGGCCCGCCTCGGTGCGCTCGAAAAATGGAAACCGATGTACCCATGCGTATGCGAGAACGCCCGATTGTTTTTCTTCCTCACTGCGGAGGTCGAATTTATCCGCGCCAAATTTCCCCATAGCCTCCTCGTATGTATAGCGCGGGAAGGGTTTCTCCTTGATCGTCTTCCCCATCCCCTCGACAACTGCACTGGTCATCTCCTCGACTGCCTGCATCACGTCTTCTTGGTCAACGAACGCCATCTCGATGTCAATTTGTGTGTGCTCAAACCCGCGATCAGCGCGCAAGTCCTCGTCGCGCATGCAGCGCGCGATTTGGAAATATTTCTCAAACCCGCCGATCATGAGGAGCTGCTTGTATTGCTGCGGCGACTGCGGGAGCGCATAGAACTCACCCGGCTGGAGGCGCGATGGCACGAGAAAATCGCGCGATCCTTCGGGCGTCGACTTCGTGAGGAGTGGCGTCTCGATCTCGGTAAACCCCCTGCCGAAGAGATGCTCACGGCAGCGGCGGACAAATTCGCTCCGTATGCGGATGTTACGCTGGAGGCGCGCGGAGCGGAGGTCGAGATAACGGTACCGTAGCCGTACCGCCTCGTCTATCTCGCTCGTGTCTTGAGTGACGTCAAAAGCAGGCGTTACCGCCTCATTCAGCACCTCGATCGCCGTGATCTCAAGTTCAATATCGCCGTTCGGTACGTCAGGATTCACCATTTTCTCGGGCCGCTTCTTGACGAGGCCGGTAAACGCAATCACCCACTCGCTGCGTATAGCACTTGCCGTCGCGTGAGCGGCCTCATGCTGCGGCGAGACAACCGCCTGCACCACGCCGCTCTCGTCGCGCAGATCGAGAAATATAAGCTTCCCGTGATCGCGACGCACATTGACCCAGCAGGCAATCGTTACCTCGTGCCCGGCGTTCGCGTGAAGGTCATATAACAACACTCGGTTTTTCATTGCTATCAGCGTAGCACGAGAGGGGTTCTCTGTGAATTTCGTCAGGCGTGCTCCGCGTTACTCGCCGCACAAGGCCCCGTGCATAAATAAGTTCTCCTAATATCGTGCTCAATGCATGACCTGATGCAGCTTGGCGCGGAATGAGCGAATCCGAGACGTATCGAGATACGATGAGGATTTCGCGATTGAGCACGAGCCGCATAAGGGCGTGC
>JAUYPI010000007.1 GCA_030697645.1 bacterium
AAAAGCGCCGCAATCGGCATCGCGAGCGTATAGATAAGGAATTTGACAATCTTGCTTGCAAGAAGAAAGAGGTGGCAGAAGTTGCAGGTGGGGCCGGTGCAGACAACGAGGCCCCCCTGCGCGAGAGCGAGGAGGGGGAGGGCACAGAGGATGACTGCGGCAAATATCGCTGAACGTAGCAGATAAGAATTTGGCCGTGACATAGCCTAATTTTCAATTCTCAATTTTCAATTTTCAATAAATTTTCAATGTTTCAATGACTCAACGATGGACGACGTCGTGTTTGAAAATTGATTCATTGCAAAATTGATTGAAAATTGGAAAATTGTAAATTGAAAATTCAAAATACAAGCGAGGCCGAGAATGTTCTGTTGCGACACTCTATGCATCATCAAGTGTACCATGCCACTCAAACCACCGATGACCTGACTGTGCACAACCCACCCCACGTTTTGCCACTCGAGCCCCAGCATGCTATACTGCTCTCACGTTGAAAGAACGCATCCGCATCAATCAGAATATACGCAGGGCGGAGCTCCGTGTCATCTCACCTGAGGGAGAGAATCTCGGCACGCTCTCGTTTGAAGACGCTTTTGCTCGCGCGCGCTCTCTCGGCCTCGACCTCATTGAAATTGCGCCGACGGCCGAGCCGCCGGTTGCAAAAATAATGGACTATGGTAAGTTCTGCTACGAGGCAAAGCGGAAAGAGCGTTCGACGCGCCAACGAAGAGTACACGTGACCGAAACGAAAAGCATCCAGGTCAAGGTCGGCACCGGCGAGCACGACCTCGCGCTTAAAGCGAAGCGCGTTGCAGAGTGGCTCGGCGAGGGCGACCGCGTAAAAATTGATCTTTTTCTCCCCGGCCGCACGAAGTATCTTGACCGCGCGTTTCTTGAAGATCGCCTCCTCAGGTTCATGCGCCTCATCCCCGAGGAGTACAAAATCGCCGACCCGGTGAGAAAGGCGCCGAAGGGGCTGTCGGTCACAATTGAACACGTTCGTAAAAAGAAAGTAGAAGGTGGAGAGTAGAAAGTAGGGCTACTTTTTACGCCCTCCGTTTGCATTCCATGCCCCACCCTCTACTTTCCACTCTCTACCTTCTCGTCATGAAATCCAATAAATCCTTTCTCAAACGGCTTCGAGTAACACCGCGCGGCAAGCTCATCGCGCGCGCGCCAGGGCAGAATCACTTCAACGCAAAGCAATCCGGTGCGGCGCGCATGTCGAAACGCCGCAGCGTACCGTTCGCGCTTGACGCAAAGACGGTAGGACGCTATATGAATTAAATCCCACCGACCCCCCGATGTAATAGGAGGCGCGAAAGCCAATTTTAATTACCGAAGCAGTTTAATTTTCAATTTACAATTTTCAATTTTCAGTAAATTTTCAATGTCTCAATGACGAACGACGTCGTGTTTGAAAATTGATTCATTGCAAAATTGATTGAAAATTGAAAATTGATAATTGAAAATTTTTATCATGGCTCGAGTCAAACGCGGCACCACATCACTGAAGCGCCGCCGCAATGTCTTGCGGCGCGTGAAAGGCTATCGCTTCGGCAGAAGCACGAAAGAACGCCAGGCGCGCGAGGCGATCGCGCATGCCGGAAAGTACGCCTTCGCGCACCGGAGAAAAAAGAAGGGCGACTTTCGCCGCCTCTGGCAGGTAAAAATTAACGCCGCCTCGAGAGCGGCCGGTCTCTCCTACAACGCCTTCATACACGCGCTCAAAAAAAACAACATAGCGCTCGACCGCAAAATCCTCGCCCTCTTCGCCGAAAAACGTCCTGAAACATTCGCGCGAATCATAAAGAAAGTAGAGAGTGGAAAGTAGAAAGTTGTATAGAGTGCATGTAACAATCGTCTGAATAAGTTCTTTCTAACCGGGGAGGGTTTCCGGGATGAACTTTTCCCGAGCATTGCTACTGGGATTATGCGTATCCCTGCCGCTGGGCCCACTCATGTTTGCCGCAGTGGCACACATGCAGCACGGTGATCGCCGTGGCGCGTATACGCTGGTGTTAGGTTCTATCGCCGCAAATGCGTTTTGGATTGCCACAGGCGTTGGACTGCTTACGGGCGTTGCGCAAGCACGCGCTCTATACGAGCTTGCGCTCACACACCATCGCCTGTTTGCGGTCTGCGGCGGGGTGATCGTCGGCGCATTCGGCTTTTATTTTTTATGGAACCGCGAAGCGCTCGTAGGTGCCAGGATATCCCGAAGAGTTTGGACCACGTTCTCCGTAGCACTACACAATCCTGATAGAATGTTTTTTGCCGTACTGCTTGCCAGACCATTCGGCATCCACCTCGATGATCTGTTCGCAGCGACGAGTGCGCTTTCCGGGATGGTGCTCGGAGATGCGGCTGGCTGGTTTATCACCCTGTACCTGTGTGCCCGTTTTGCGCCGGCAGCTCTGTTTGGACGTCTTATCGTATTTGTCGGCGGTGCGTTCGTGGTTCTTGGTGTATGCATCGTCGCGTATGGCCTTTGGTCGTATTAACCCCCTGCCGCAAAGCGGCAGGGGGTTGGATTTTTATATCAAGCGAAACAGCACCATTTGAAAGCAAGAGCACGGGGCAATAAAAGACGCGGGCGGTTACCCCATCTTCTACCCTCCACCCTCCACTTTCTACCCTCTCGTCACATCACCCTCCCCTCGCCCCGTCCCCCGATACCGTCGCTGTTCGCATACAAGCCGCGCTCGCGGACTTTGTCCTGCTCAACGAGCGCGATTACGCGCTCGACGAGCGTCCCCGGATCGCTGTCAAAGACGATCTTCGGGTTCGGACGATGGCCTTTCTCGACGATCATCCGCACGACCTCATCGGTCTCCCACTCGCCCTCAAGCACCCCGATCGGCTTGCCGTCTTCAAAGGCGATGGTGAACTCGTTGATGGTGCCGACGCGGCCGCAGCCGATGATGACGGCATCAGAGGCGCGGGTGAGGAGGAGGTTTCGCCCAGAATACCCAAAGCCGGTGTAGATGATAAGGTCGAGGTAGTCGAGCGGCAGCTTATAGACCCCTGCATGCTCCGCCTCGCTTGAGGCCGGAGAGAGCCCCACCGCGACACCGCCTTCCTCCTTGAGCCCCATCGTGGCCCAGAGCGGAAAGCCGGTCGTCGCGCCGGTGACCAAAATCGCATCGCGGCGCGCAATCTCGCGCCCGAGCTGTTTTGCGCGATCATACGCCTGAAGCCCGCAGTGTCCGGTCTCCGCGGCGCCGCTGACGCAGAGCTTGACGCGGAGGTGCGGGTGTTTGATGTGCTGGTGGGTGGGGGGCATACATTTACACAAAGTGGAAACGCAAGGTGTGTTGTTTATGAAGGCTGAAAAAGTACAGAACGCGCCCAATTTTCAATTTCCAATGATCAATTTTCAACAAATTTTCAATGCTTCAATGGCCAAATGACGGACGACGTCGTGTTTGAAAATTGGATAATTGAAAATTGATTGAAAATTGAAAATTGATAATTTAGGGAAGTGCATAGCTCTTCCCCTCCTCCGGCACCATGGCGTTCACTCCAAGATAATCTCGAAGCCGCTGGACCAAAAACAGCGACGCCTTGGGCTCTCCCATAGTGACGAATACCTGCTTCAGGGTATCCACGCCGCCTGCGACGAAATTGAGCAGTCCCTCCGAGTCCATATGCGCCGAGTAGCCACTGATGGTCTCGACCCGCGCACGAACGGGGACCTCGTCCCCGAGAATCGTTACTTTTCGCGCTCCGCTCTGAAGCAGCCTTCCGAGGCTCCCCGCCGCCTGGTAGCCCACGAGAAGAAGCGTTGAGTGCGGATCAGGAAGATGACGCCGCTCGTGGTGGATGATGCGGCCGCCCTGCGACATGCCGGAGCCCGCGATGATAATTTTCGGGTTCGGCGCGCTGTTAATCGCCTTCGACTCTTCGGTCGAGAGTGTAAACTTCAAACGCGGAAACGCAAAAATATCGTCCCCGCCCTCGATCTCGCGTCGCGCCTCTCCCCGGAGCTCAGCAGTGTGGCGCTTATAAATATCGGTTACCTTGATCGCAAGGGGAGAGTCTACGAACACCGGGAGCGCCGGTATCCGCCCGTGCTCGACAAGCTCATTCAAATGATACAAGAGCACCTGCGTGCGCTCAAGTGAAAACGCCGGGATCAAGAGCGCGCCACCCGCGCGCACCGTGTCTTCGATGACCATCTCGAGCTTATGTCTGCGGTCCTCCGGCGCTTCATGTACCCTGTCGCCGTAGACGCTCTCCATCACGAGATAGTCTGCCTCGGAGAGCGGCTCCGGGGCGGAGAGGAGCGGCGCCGGGCTGTTCCCGAGGTCGCCGGTGAACACCACGCGGCGGCCGTGGTACGAAATTTCTATCATCGCCGAGCCAAGAATGTGACCGGAGTCGAGGAGCCGCACCGAGAGCCCACCCCCGAGGTCAAGCGGATCGTGCAACTTCATATCGCGCCAGAGCGCCATAGTGCGCGAAACGTCTTGCTCATTGTAGAACGGCTCAGTGCCCGCGCGTCTCGCTTCTTTCTCAAGCACGCCGCAGCTGTCGCTCATCATCACCGCCGCGATCTCGCGCGTCGCTACGGTCGAGTAAATCACGCCGCGAAAGCCGTCGCGCACCAACTTCGGGATGCGACCCACATGGTCAATGTGTGCATGGGTCACGAACAGCACGTCAATCGTCGCCGGATCATACCCGAACGATTCGCGATTTTTATCCTCGCTAAACTTGCAGCCCTGAAAAAGCCCGCAGTCAACGAGCAATTTCTTCTCCGGCGTCTCAAGCAAAAAGTTCGCGCCGGTCACCGTACCGACGGCGCCGTGGAAGGAAAGGTGCATATTGCTACCAGAAGACATAATGTAATCAATAATACCAGACGACAAAAAGATGTCCGCAGTTTAATTTTCAATTTCCAATAAATTTTCACTGCTTCAATATCCCAATGACGGACGACGTCGTGTTTGAAAATTGAGTAATTGGAAAATTGATTGAAAATTGAGCATTGAAAATTAGCATGTACGACACCTAGAGAATTTGCCTTGAAACACCCTACCCAATCCCCGCGCTCTTCAAGTCCCCCACATACCGCATCCTCTCCGCAGCCACTTCATCATACTTCCCCGAGAGGATTGCCGCCACGTCGATCACGACCCGCTCGCGAGGAACGGAAACACCTCGTTTGCCGCTGAAAATTTCAGTCGCATAGAGCGGTTGCGTCATGTAGGCGATAATCTTTTCGGCGCGGTTGAACGCCGTGCGATCGTCCTGTGAGAGCTCCGCCTCGCCGATAATCGCGACAATGCGCGCGAGCCGCGCGTGGCGCGAGAGCGTCTCGAGCGCCTCGGTGACGGTGCGATAGTGCTCACCCCCAATTATATTCTCCGTGAGAATTGTCGAGGTGGAACGTAGAAGATCAAGCGGCGGGTAAAAGCCGCGCTGTGCCGTGGCGCGGGAGAGCACGACCGTCGCGTCAAGATGCGGCAGCACCGCTCTGACGCCCGGATCCCCGAGCTCGTCCGCCGGTACATAGACGGTCTGCACCGAGGTAATCGCGGCGCGCGGCGTGCTCGCGAGACGCCCTTCAAAGTGCGCGATCTCGCTCTCGAGCGTCGCCTGGTAACCGAACTCCGAGGGGATCTCCTCAAGCAGGGTCGACACTTCAGAACCCGCCTGCGCGAAGCGATAAATATTGTCAACGAAAAACAGCACGTCCGTCTCGAGATCATCCCGGAAGTATTCCGCGACCCGCGCCGCCGCCCACGCGACCCTGAAACGCACTACGGCATTCTCATTCATCTGCCCCATTAGAAGCGCGGTGGAGGAGAGGGTACCGGTGCGCTCGAGAGCTCTCCAGAGCTCATGCCCCTCGCGGATGCGTTCGCCGACCCCCGCAAATACCGCAACGCCGCGATGTCCTTTCGCTATGGCACGCAGGAGCTCCGTCATGAGTACAGTCTTCCCGACCCCGGCGCCCCCGATGAGCCCCACGCGCGCGCCACGCAGAAACGGCGTAAAAAAGTCGAGCGCCTTGATGCCGGTCTCAAACAGATCCTCGCCGCTGAATGATATGTGCGACTCGAGCGGGAGGAGCGCAGTCTCGTAGATTGAACGACGAGGAACTTCCGGAGCGATAGCCACCCCGTCGTCTATAGTCTCGCCGAAGAGGGACAGGACGCGGCCGAGTACCGCGCGACCGACCGGAACTGAGATGCCGCTTCCGGTGCCGAGGACGCGCGCTCTCCTCCGGAGCGTCGCTCTCGAGGAGAGGAGAAGACAGGAAATCGTGCGAGCTCGCCCATAGGAATACGTCTCGAGCGCAAGCTCGGGATTCTCCGGAGAGACCAAGAGCTCGCGCGGCGCCGGCAGATAACTGCCGATCGCCTCAATTTCCACGACCTGGCCGCGCACGGCGCGGATGGTACCGATGTAACGGGAATTATCCATAAAGACGAGCTGTTAGCTGATAGCTTTTAGCTTTTAGCTTTTAGAAGAACGACGTTGCGCGCGCTTTGCGCGCGCCGTCGCAGGCCCTCTAACAGCTAAAAGCTAACAGCTATAAGCTCAAACAGCACCCGTCACTCATTTTACCTCATCCCTCCCTCACGCGCAGGCGCTTCCTCCTTCTCCCGAATCCGCCGCCACTCGATAATGTTCGCGAACGCCTCGAGTGTACGCATGGATTCCAGGGCTCCCGTGACTCGACGCAGCGCGCCGCGTATGGACTGCATACGCGCGCCGATTGTCCGCTCGGCGGTGCTCATCGCGACGAGCCGCGCGGCAGTGCGCGCAAGTTCGGCTTCGAGAAACACGCGCTGGAACAAAAACCGCCGCACCTCGATCTCAAAAAAACGCGCGAGCAGGGCGAGCTCCGGCTCAAAGATATACGCGCTCGCCGACGCAGCCGCGAGCGCACTCTCCCCGCGCCCCGAGAGCTCGAGCGCATGGGTACCCGTCCCTCCGCGCCGCGTGCCCTCTCTCTGCGCCGCGCCGATTTCAATGGTCTCTATCCGCTGCGTCACGAGGTTAATAAACGCCGGGTAATAAAGCACGACGCGCTCGTATGCCTCAAGGCGAGAGAGGAGCGCCGCGAGCTCGCTCGCTCTAGGTATGTCTTCCGCGAACAGAAACGAGTGTATGCGCCGCGCATAGCCGAACTCTTTCATGTAGAGAGCGCCGACGCGCCCTATGACGATCGTCCGCGCCCCGTCGGGGAGCTCCCGCTCGATCAGCGCGCGCACGACGGCAAGGTTAAGCTCACCATAGAAACGGTGATTTGACGTGAGAGCGAGAGCGGCCATCCCGGAACCGCCGTGGGACGCGCGCACGACAGAGCCCTCGCGTTCCGCGCGGATACGGATCAGGGCGTAGAGATCGTGTACGCTCTGATAGAATGGAGCGCTTCGCTCGAACGTAGCCCGGACCCGCGCGATCGCCTTCAAACTCTGGTCCGCGAACGCGCTCGCGACGAACTGCAGCGCATCGAGATCGGCAAGGTCGTCTCGTAGTGATTCGCGGAGAGACATAAAAGTTAATTTCCAAGTAACCAATTTCCAAAAAATTAAATCTCAAACCCAACGACGGACGTGTTTAGAAATTAGAGCTTGAGATTTGGAAATTGAAATTGCAGATTTGGAACTTGGAAATTCGTCGCTATCTGCATACATTCTCAAACACATGCTTCACCCGTTCAAGCTCCGCGAGGAGCGCCTCAAGCGGCCGGTCGGTGAGCACGATATCACGGGCAGCCCTCAGCGCCGGAGAATCGGACGCCACCTGAAAGAGCTTCTCACTCCACTTCTCCGCAAACACCCGGCCCCGCGAGGCGAAAAACGAGGTAAACACGAGCGCGAGCACGAGCACGGTCGCAACGGGATCACGATAATCGCCCGGCCGCTGCCGCAGGAGTTCGAGCGAGACCAGCGCTTGGCTAATCGCCTGACGGGTCTCGCCGACAAGTTCGGCGCCAAACCTGCTGAAGGCCTCCCGTTCTTCAAAATCCGCAAGGAGCGCGAGCAGACGGTCGGCAAGTTCCTTCTGGGCAGCCCGCTGTGTTTGCTTACCGACACGCGTCACCGAACGGCTAATTTCAATCGACGGATACGACCCTCGGGCATAGAGCGAAGACGAGAAGAACAAGTGGCCGTCTGTCGCCGCCATCGCATTCGTCGGAATCAAAGTTGTCATGCTTTCCTCATCGCTCTCGAGGACGGGTAGGAGCGTAATGGTGCCCCGCTCGCCTTTGAAACGCCCCGCAAGCTCGATGAGGTGTGCATGCTGATAGAATATGTCGCCCGGGTACGACTCCCGCCCCGGTATGCTTCCCGCGAGCAGCGCCATCTCGCGGAGGTACTTGGCGTGCGTTGCGATATCGTCGAGGATCAGCAGCACGTCGCGCCCGTCTCTCGAAAAGGACTCCGCCAGTGCAAGAGCAGCCGCCGGCACGAGGGCGACGAGGGGCGTCGGCTCATCAGCGCGAGCGGCAACGATCGTCGTGTATGCTCTCGCGCCCGTCTCGTCGAGAAAGGCGCGGAACCGCCTGATCTGCGCAGCCGGTTTCCCTATCGCGGCGTACATACATATGACGCCGCTCCCGCGCTGGTTTGAGATGAAGTCCCGCAACACCGAGCCCTTGCCGCTCCGGATCGGGCCGATGATAAGCTCGCGCTGTCCGCGCCCCAGGGGCAGCAGAAGGTCAATGAGTGCGACGCCGGTCAAAAACTGTTCCGTGATCTCAGCGCGTCCCCGAATGCCGGTCGCGACGGGGTCTAACACGAGCGCCATACGCTCGCCCCCCACGGCGCCTTTCTCGTCGAGAAGATCGCCGAGCGGGCTCACCAGACGCCCTATGAGCTCCGAGGCCCTCGGAAGCGAGAGCGGAGTGTCCCTCTCAAAAAATTCGCTCCCCGCCTCGGCAAGCGTCTCGTCAAAGAGCACGGCGCGGACCCGGGTCTCGGAGAATGCGGTCACGAGCGCGCGCCTCCCCGCTCGATTGATGAGGAGTGAATTCAAACGCACGGACGGCAAGCCCTCGAGCTCCATGAGATAACGCGAGGAGCTGACGACGACGCCAACCTCGCGGCCGCCTCCATTCGAGTTTTGCTGGGACAGGGTACTGTTTGACATAAAAACCAAAGGGCTACCTGTAGCGAACGTCAAAAAATTTGTAACCAAAACTCACACAAGCTCCAATTTCCAACCAACAATTTCCAAACAAATTCCAATGATTCAAATTTCAATTTCCAAACACGACGTGCGTGTTTGAGATTTGATGCATTGGAATTTGAAATTTGTTTGGAGCTTGTTGGTTGGAGCTTGGAATTT